>CAMYKI010000065.1 GCA_947258985.1 uncultured Acidimicrobiaceae bacterium | reverse complement strand
AATGCCCCAACGGCGATGATCTGGGATACCGGTACCTGGACTTTGCTGCACGACCTTCCCGGGACCGTGGCCGTAGCCATGAGCCCGGACGGCTCCGGGTTCGCCACGATCGACGAACGCCGGCTTGTGACCGTGAGGAGCATGAATGGAGACGTACTCGTCGAGCCGATGGAGGAAAGCACTCCTGTCGCTCCCGACCTCGTTACCGCGGTCGCATTCACCCCGGACGGGGCGCACGTGATTACCGGTGACGTGGTCGGTTCTGTGCGGGTTTGGGAGGCGGACCTCTCGCGCCTCGTGGTCACCATGCCCGGTAGTCACGCCGGCGCCGTTGTCGGGTTCGAGACCGACGAAGCGGGCCGGTATCTCCTCTCGCATGGCGATTACTTCGGAGAATCGGCCCTTGTCTGGGATATTGCCGGCGCCAGAGAGGTCAGCGCACCGGAACCGCCCGGACTTGGGCTCACCGCGGCCGCATTGAGTTCCGACGGGACCGTTGTACTCACGGGAGGTCGCGACGGTGCGACGAGAGCTTGGAATGCGATGACGGCCGCAGTCCTGGACGCTCCTTTCCTGGTGGGATCAGGCACCGTCCGGGGGATCGCCTACAGCGCCGATGGGCAGCGTATCGCCACGGCGAGCGACGATGGGACGGTCCGCCTGTGGGATGCGACTACGGGCGAACTGCTCATACGGTGGCCCGCTCACGGCGGCGGGGCCACCGATGTGTCATTCAGTGGCGACGGGCGCTTCCTCGTCTCATCCGGCGACGACGGAACCATTCGCGTCTACCTAGCCGAGGTCGACGATCTCGTCGACCTCGCACGGTCGCGGGTTACCCGCACTCTCACCGACGACGAGTGTCGGCGGTTCCTCCATGTGGAAGTGTGTCCCAGCGACCCGTGAAATCAGCGTGTTCCTGACACGTCGAACGAGGACACTTGGTTCGCAACAGCCTGACAACAGCCCCGCAACAATGCTGCCGCGGCCCGGGTGGACGTTGGGTCCATGGATACATGGACCCACAGCACAAGCACCCGCATCATTGCCATCATGACGATTTCGGCAGCGCTCCACTTCGGTTGGGCATCCGCTGCAACGAGCACAACTCAGGAGACGACGGAGGATCGCCCGGAGATCACGCTTCTCGGCGACCCGGATCCCGAGGAACGGGCAATGGTCGAATGGGCCCTCGACCGCTTCGAACTTGCCGGGCTCGAGCTTCCGGATCTGCGGGTGGAGTTCAAGACCGCCGGCTGCCAGTCGCGGGGCCTGTACAACAGGAACACGCAAGCGATCCAGGTGTGCGACGGCAGGAATATGACGCTGCTGCATGAGCTGGCGCACGCCTGGGACCACTTTGCGACATTCGATCGAGACGGGTTCCTGGCACTGAGGGGACTCGAGTTCTACTTCGGTCCGTCTGGTACCCAGGCGGCCGATCAGGGAGTCGAGCACATTGCGGAGATCGTCGCATGGGGTCTCATGGACGTGAACATGGCGGTCCCCGGTCCCGCCTACCCGTCGCAACCGGTTGCCGAGTACGAGCCGCGACTCCCGGGTCTGCCCAACAGTGAGATCGAGGAGCTCCATGAGGCGTTCCTGTACCTGACAGGGATGGCCCCGCTGCACTCGGATGGTCACGCCGAAGGCGGGGTGTAGTCGCGCAAACCTTGACCGATTCAGCCGGCGGGTTTCGGCTCTGCGGACTGCTGGCGTCCTCAGGGACTAGCAGCCGGCTAGGTCGGAGGCTCGACGCCACGATGACGATGTCGGCCGGACGGCACATGAGGCACCGTCTCTGACTTTGTCCAGCACCCAATTGTCGCGCCGGAGTGGAGAGCAGGAGAGGTGGGGATAATGAAGGCGATGTAGACCTAAAGCATGACCAACATCACACGCGAATCGGTCGATCGCGGCATATCCTCCTATGGTTGTGGCTGCCCGTCACTTTGAGAACTGAGCGATCGAGGTTGGAGCGACTATGAGTGAAGTTGTTATCCGCAAGCGCGAGTTTGATGCCGTGATTTTTGACTTGGACGGAGTAATTACCAAGACCGCCGATGTCCACGAAGTTGCCTGGGCGGAGCTGTTCAATGGCTACCTGCGGCAGCGAGCCGACAGCGGGGGAGACCCGTTCGAGCCGTTCACCACCGCCGATTACGGCCGTTACGTGGACGGCAAACCGCGCTACAACGGAGTGCAGAGCTTCCTCCAGTCGCGTGACATTGATCTGCCATGGGGCGACCCATCAGATCCGGCGGACAGGGAGACTGTGTGCGGACTCGGCAACCGTAAGAATGTCGAGTTCCTCCGCCTTGTCGAACAGGACGGCGTAGAGCCCTATCCCTCCTCAGTCCAGTTCATTGCCGACCTGCACAGTGCCGGCATCAAGACGGCACTGTTTTCGTCCAGCCGCAATGCCGGTGCCGTGCTCGAGGCAGCCGGCCTAGGTGATCTGTTCTCGGTGCGAGTTGATGGGAAGCTCGCCGCCGAGCTCGGACTGACCGGGAAGCCCGACCCTGAATACCTACTTGAGGCAACCAGCCGGATCGGGGCCACACCCGACCGCACCGCAGTCGTCGAGGACGCGATCTCCGGGGTCGAGGCCGGCCGTCGTGGCAACTTTGGGCTGGTTATCGGGGTGGACCGGATCGATCAGGCTGCCGAGCTGGCTCAGCATGGTGCGGACGTGGTCGTGTCCGACCTGGCGGAAGCCCGCGTTGAAGGAGTCGGCGAATGAGCGAATGGACCCTGAGCTACGAGGGCTTCGATCCGGCCGAAGAAGGACTGCGTGAAGCGCTCTGCACCGCAGGGAACGGCTATTTCGCGACCCGGGGGGCTGCCCCGGAGATGGATGCAGGTGATGTGCATTACCCGGGTACCTACGTAGCCGGTTTGTACAACCGGCTGGGTACCGAGATGGGGGGCCGGGTCATCGAGAACGAGGATCTGGTCAACGTCCCCAACTGGCTGCCCCTCCAGTTCCGTCACGAGGACGAAGAGTCGTGGTTTGCTACGGACCCAAATCGGATGGACGACTACCGCCAGGAACTCGACGTTCGTCGCGGGGTCTTGACCCGCTCCTTTGTGTGGCTTGGCAGTGGCGGACGACGGACGTTGGTGACCCAGCGGCGCTTCGTTTCTATGCGCAACCCCCATCTTGCAGGGCTCGAGACGACCTTTCTCGCCGAGAACTGGTCGGGGATCCTGGAGGTCAGGTCTGCGTTGGATGGCACTGTTGTCAACGCGGGAGTTCCCCGCTATCGCCAGTTGAACGGGGAGCACCTCGTACCGCTCGGCACCGAGCCGGTGGATGAGGATGGCATTTCATTGACTGTCGAGACGTCACAATCTCGAGTCGAGGTAGCCGCGGCGGCGCGCACCCTTGTGGTCGCCGATGGGTCGGTCGTGCACGTCGAGAGGGAGACCGCGCAAGCGCCTGGCTGGATCGGTCAGGACATAAGGGTCGAGCTGCTACAGGACCATCCCGTATCCGTTGAGAAGATGGTCATGCTCGTCACCTCCAGGGATCGGGCCATCAGCGCGCCTGGGTCACATACGCGCAAGCGTCTTGGCGAGCTGGAATCTTTCCACGAGGCGCTGGAGGCTCACGTACTTGCCTGGGACCACCTGTGGCGCCGCTTCCATCTGAGTACGGATGCGAACGTGGAAACCCAACGCATTCTCAATGTTCACGTTTTTCATCTGCTGCAGACGGTCTCGAAGCACACCATCGACCTCGACGTCGGTGTCCCCGCCCGGGGCTGGCACGGCGAGGCCTATCGCGGGCATGTCTTCTGGGATGAGGTGTTCATCTTCCCGTTCCTCAACCTGCACCTGCCAGATCTAACTCGGGCGTTGCTGCAATACCGCTACCGGCGTTTGCCGACCGCACGGCGGGCCGCGGCCGCGGCCGGGGTCGAGGGTGCCATGTACCCGTGGCAGAGCGGCAGCAGCGGCCGGGAAGAGACGCAGACTATGCACCTGAACCCCAACTCGGGGAACTGGCTGCCGGACAACTCCCATCTCCAGCGACATATCAACATTGCAGTCGCCTACAACGTCTGGCAGTACTTCCAGGCGACCGGGGACGTCGAGTTTCTCGCTTTCTACGGTGCTGAGATGCTCGTTGAGATCGCTCGATTCTGGTCGAGCATTGCCACCTACAACAACGCACTCGATCGGTTTGAGATCCGCCACGTGATGGGACCGGATGAGTATCACGACGGGTACCCGGGTGCCGACGAGCCGGGACTGCACAACAACGCGTACACCAACGTGATGGTGGCGTGGTTGCTGCGGCGCACGTCGAGAGCACTGGATTTGGTTCCGGAGTTCCGGCATCGCGAGCTGGTGGAGAAGCTGGGCCTTCGGCGCGAAGAAGAAGCACGCTGGGAGGAGCTCTCTCGCAAACTGGTGGTGCCGTTCCACGGTGATCGCATCATCAGCCAGTTCGAAGGCTATGCCGATCTCGAGGAATTCGACTGGGTGGGCTATACCGAGCGGTACGGCGACATACAGCGCCTCGATCGCATCCTCGAGGCGGAGGAAGACACCCCGAACAGGTACCAGGCTTCGAAGCAGGCGGATGTGTTGATGCTGTTCTACCTCCTGGCAAAGGAGGAGATCGCCGAAGTTCTGAATCACCTCGGCTACGAGTGGGATGACGATCTCATTGGCCGCAACGTCGAGTACTACATGGGGCGCACCTCGCACGGTTCAACTCTGAGTCGCTTGGTCCATTCCTGGGTGTTGGCCCGGTCGGATCAGCCGCGGTCGTGGGAGTTCTTCCTCGATGCGCTCTACAGCGATGTTGCCGACATCCAGGGTGGCACCACGGCCGAGGGGATCCATCTCGGAGCGATGGCGGGCACAGTTGACCTGGTGCAGCGCTGTTTCGGCGGTGTGCAGACCCGCAACGGGGTTCTCCGATTTGATCCTGCCGTTCCGAAAGAGCTGGGTCGGCTGGTTTTCGACGTCCAATACCGTGGGGTGTGGATTGGTTGCGAAGTTACCGAAGATCACATCGTCCTCGATTTGTCGTCTGGTCCCGGGTCGCCCGTCACAGTCGCGGTGCGGGACACTGAGTTCGTCATGGAGCCCGGGTCGCGCCACGAGGTGGCCCTGACTCCGTAGCTATGAATCCAGACTCGCCCCCTATACCCGAGCGTGACACACTGGATCGGTACGTTGATCGGGTTGCCTCCGCAGTCTGCGACGTCTTCGGCGATCGGGTCGTCGGGGTGTGGCTGCTCGGCTCACTCGCGTACGGAGGGTTTGGGCCGGCCAGCGACGTCGACATTCAGGCGGCAGTGGTAGATCCTACGGATGAAGAGATCGCTCACCTCGTGGAACGAATCAATCATCGGGCGCTGCCGTGCCCCGCCGCCGGACTCGAATTCGTCCTCTACAACGTGGAAACGCTGCGGGACCCCACCCCACCATTGCAGTGGTTGCTCAACCTCAACGGTGGTCCGGCCCGGGAAGAGAAGACGAGTACCGAACCGACCTCTGAGTCGTGGCACTGGTTCTATCTCGACCTAGCCATCGGTCGAGAGACCGCCACGACACTGATCGGGCAGGACCTACGGGACGCGGCCGGCCCGGTCGACCCGCTGGATGTGAGGGCCGCGATTGCTACATCGTTGCGCTGGCACGAGAGCGAAGACGCCGGGGCTTTCAATCAAACGGTTAACGCGGCGCGCGGTCTTCGTTACCTCCGAACCGGGCTGTGGGGATCGAAACCCGACGCCCTCCTGTGGGCAGCATCGCAGGGCTACTCCGAAAGCGATGTGATCGCAGAACTAGCAAGCGAAGGTCTCTGGACCTAGCGGAGCCGCCACGAGCACGTGCGTGTAGGTAATCACGCCGAGCATGTCCATGGCCCTATTGTTCTCGATGAAACCCCTGCCGCCTATATCGGCGGCCAGTTGGTAGACCTTGTCGCAGGAGCACGCCTGGTGGCAGCTGCTGGTCTACCAGTGAGGTCGAGAGATCGTCGGGAGCGATGCGGCGTGCGGCGACGAAGGCTCAGCGCCGGACGACATGCTCTTGGCGCAGGATCAACCCGTCGTCCAGGGCTGGACGACATGCTCCTCGCGCAGGATCAACCCGTCGTCCGACACCTCGTAGGTGACAACCTGTCGGTTCGAGATACCGAAGCCCATTACGTTCTCAGAGGTCGTCACGATGCCGCCATCAACTTCCAGCACCTCGTAAGAAGTCACTTTGGGACCCCACATCGGCCAAACGTATTCCACGATGAGTTCCATTACGTTGTCGTGGCCGGTTCTCTTGGTGTTGTACTGAGTGCTCCCGAGTTGTGATGCATTGTATGAGTGAAAGACTTCGGGATCGTAGAGGGCGGCCAACGCGTCAGCGTCGCGCGCGTTGGAGGCTTCGATCAGTTGGGCGACGACATCTTCCGGGATGGGTGCCGCCGGCTGGGGTTCGCCTCGCAGGGAGACGAATGCGAGGACAGCACCGGCGATCACAATGATGGCGAAGACCGCGGCCGCGACGAGCACGCCGTTGCGGCTCTTGGTGGGTGGAGTAGTGGAAACCGGGGGATCTTCGGTTTGTGTCTGTGTTTGGGTTTGCATTTGGGTCGTCCTCTCGTCGATTGCCGTGAGGGGAACGGGAGCCGTCGATGCCCAATCTGGCGCCGCTTGCGGGCTGTTGGCCGGGTCAAGCGAGGCGTATCGATCAAACAGATCTGTGCTCATCGTTCACCTCCTTCTTCGACGGGACGGGGACTCACTGTTTGTGGACTCTTCTTGGGGACTCCTAGTGACGCTGCCAGCTTCCTGCGGACCCTGGCAAGGCGGGATTCGACGCTACGAACCGAGAGGTCAACAATTGATGCGATCTCGCCCAGCGAGAGTTCCTCCCAGGTGCGGAGCCGCAACAGTTCCTGCTCCAGCGGCTTGAGGCGGTCGACAGCAGCAAGCAATTCTCGGTTGTCCGCGCTCTGGATCACTTGAATCTCGGGCGACGAAGAATCCGGTTGGCTGATCGAAGCCAACTTGGTCCCCAGCCGCAAGCGGCGACGGGCGGAACGGTTGAAGTTGCGGATGACGTTGCGTGCCACTCCGTAGAGCCACAACAGAGCTTCACTGTCGTCGGGTGCTTGATCAATCTTTCGCCAGGCCACAAGAAACACTTCCGCTACTGCGTCGGGAACGTCATCACGGGGGAGTCGCCGGTAGCAGTACGCCCACATCGCATCGTGATGGGAGGCATGCAACCCTTGGAGCCTCGTGTTTTGGGACGGGGACTGGTCCACAGCGCTCTCCGAACGACTCTTCACCAACTGTATGTCCACCACACCGTCTGTGCCGCCATTTTTCTGCGGCCCATCCCCGGCAGCGGACATGTACGAAATGAGTTCCCACCGATCGGGAAGAACCACAACGGTACGGGGACATACCGGATGAGCCCCCGGCACCCTGCCGGGGGTTCATCACACCGCTGCCACTGTCGGCATGGGGGATTCCGTCACCGGCAGAAGTTGTTGTATTGGTTCGTCCCGGTCCGGCTAGGCCCAAGCCGATATGCGCATCGTCATCCGGGGAAGACGATACGATCGATATCAGTGGCGGTCGCGTTGGCGCAAGCGACGGCCCCTTCGAGTCCGGGCTCTACGTTTCGGGGAGAAGTCTGTTGTCCACGCACAGTCTGCGGAAGTCGCTCACGTCGTCTGCATGACCGAAACGGTAGATACGACCGCCGTCTAGTGCCGACAGGTGGGCGGCTTCGACGAACACCTGAGCACTCAGGACCTCGTTCTGGGTGACAGCAAATGGGCGCTGTGCCGCCACAGCATCACGGAATGCCGAATGGGCCCTTTGGTATGCCGTGTGGAAACGGGGCTGGAACTCGGCATAGTCGCCGTCGAGATAGGTCATTTCGAAGACCTTCGAGGAATCGTGCAGCTCTCCCTTGTTGGTCCACAACTCGACGGGGATCGGACCCGGATAGCCACTGAACCGTCCAACGTGGAGCGTTCCCGCTGTCCCGATGATGTAAGTCTCGTTGTTGTAGCCGGAGGCATGCGTTCGGCTGAGATCGAGACGCCCGATCGTGCCGCTCTTCGTCGTGAAGCCGACGAAGGCAGTGTTGCCACCCTCGTCGACCGGGCTGTCATACCCTCTCGCTTCGAAGACCCGGGCCCAGACTTCGTCGGGATACTCACCGAGAAGCCAGAGCGCCTCGTCGGCTACATGAATCCCCATATCGATGATGAGCCCCCGGCTGGTGTACGTCGGCGGTGGTGGATACTGGTCACGCAGGATCGAACGTATCTCGCGAATCTCTCCAATCAGGCCGGCTGCGAGTAGCTCCTTGGCGTGACCGAGGGCCTCGTCGAATCTCCGCTGCAGGCCGATCTGCAGCAGAGTCCTGTCCTCACCGACCGCCTCGACGAAGTCAAACGCCTCAGGGAGATCCGACGTCAGCGGCTTCTCCAGGTAGACGGGGATGCCTGCTTCCACAAACGGCCGTGCATCCCTTGCGTGGTCTTTGGTGTGCGAGGAGATGATCACTGCATCCAGATCGACCGAGCGAGCCATAGCCGCGGGATCGCCAAAGGTCGGCACCGACTGTACGTCCAGAGCCTGAGCCGCTTCCTCGGCGGCGGCCCGAGCCTCGTCGCCGATTGCAGCGATGACATGGCCCTGATCCTTGACGATCTGCCCGTGGACCCGGCCGATACGCCCCGCTCCGTGCAGTCCGTAGCGAAAGATCCTGCTCACAGTCGCGTCCTTTCGGAATCCTCCGAGAACCATCTCCGACGCAATGCTACCGCTGCCCGATCATCCTCCCGCTGCCGTCTACGTGATCGAGCAATAGAGAAGGGAAGCGACGCAGATACGTCGCCTCCCTTCCGCCATTGTAGCTGTTCTAGCCGAGCGCTCTCCGCAAAAACGCCGCCATTTGGCCTCTGGTGACGTTGTCGTTGGGGCAGAAGTTGTCGTTGGTTGGTGGGTTGCAGCCTTTGGTTACGCCTGCTGTTGCCAGTTTGTCGATGTTGTCTTCGAAGATGGTGCCGTCGTCGTCGGTGAACAGGTCTCCGGCGCCGCTGTCGGTGTACCCGAGAGCGCGTACCAGGAAGGCGGCCATTTGGCCTCGGGTGACGTTGGCGTTGGGGCAGTACTCGGTGTTGGTCGGCGGGTTACATCCCTTGGTGATGCCCTCCTGGTAGAGCCACGTGATATCCATCTCGAAAGTGGTGCCGTCGTCATCGGTGAAATCATGGACGACCGCGTCGATCGTTGTCCTGTCTCCATCTGGGTCGAGGCCCTCTTGGCTGATCGTGGCATGGCTGCCGAGAACGAAGTCCCCGATGTCGGAGCAGGCGCCGGACCCGGCTACCGAGAAGTCAACGGACCATGCTCCGGTGCTGTCCGCTATGGCCTGTCTGCAGGTCTCGACGGCATCAACAGTCACCCCGGCCGCCGGGGGAGCGGTGCCCGAGACGATATCGGTGAACACGTCGATCGTTCCGGTGAGCGTGACAAGCTCGAGCTCTTTAGTGAGTCCGCCGCCGGTGACGACGATGTACTGTCCCGGCTTCAAATCGGTGAAGTAGACCTCTACAGAGTCGCCGATGTTGTTCGTGGTTGTGGTCCCACTGTCGACAAGGGTGCCCTTTGCCGGACCGTCCCAGACCTCGATAGTGATGTCCGTTAGTGGTATCCAGCCGTTGACGTACACACGGTCCCCGCCGTGGTCAGGGTGACCGTCGATCACCCCCGTCACGTACGCAGGTTCGGCAGCTCGTACCGCGGTGGTCGATCCAACCGCGACAACGATTGCAGCCAGCATGCATAACACCGCCAGCAATGAGATAACCCGCCTGTGGGTAGTCGATAGAGTCCAGGAAATGCTCAAGGCCCGCCTCCTCGCGTCGGTCCTCCGGAGTGGCCCGAAGCGCCGTCGAATATCGGAAACGAAGGCGCGAGGCATACAAGAAAAACCGCCCGATGACCACTCACTTACCCTTACGTACAACTTATCATTTGGGTGGAGAATGTCGAGCCGTTCATTGGCCGACAGTGGGAGTGGCGTGGTGATTGAAAATCGGTCCGGAGCGCTCGACTATCGTCGCCGTCAATAGGGGACGACGATGGAAGAGATTCAGCCACGGTTTGAATTCAGGGTCTGGGGCGAGCATGTAGACGCTGCTGGTGCCCTGCTGAGACGCTCGGCAGACGCGCTCGGCGCTCCCTTGCATAGCGCCGAGACCTATGTCGTTGCGCTGAATCGATCTGATGTCAACGCCAAGATCCGGGGTGGGCTCGTGGACATCAAGGTTCTCCATACGATCGCTGAGGGTTGCGAGCAATGGTTCCCGTGGACCAAGGCAGAGTTCCCCTTGGCTGCGGCTCTGATCGAGGCGTGGCTCCCGCGGCTCGGGGTTTCCAGCGTGATTCCGGAGCGGAGCGCCTATGACTTTGCGCAGTTCATTGATGAGGTGGTTCGAGCGGAGCCGGCGCTGCACGCTGTTGGCGTCGGCAAAGTCCGGCAGCGATTCGAGGTAGGAGGGTGCCTGGCCGAGACGGCGCAAGTCACCGCCGAAGGCCTGGAGTTGCGGGCTCTTGCCATCGAATCAACGGACCTCGACGCCCTGGTCGAAGCGCGACGTCGTCTCGGGTTGGATGGAATGCCCAACCTCAACTATCCCGCCGCCCTCAAGGAGGCGTTGGGTCTGGCTTTGGACGATGTGAGGTAGGGACATGGCAACCGAAATCGAACGGAAATTCCTGGTGAACGGCACCGAGTGGCGGCAGCCCGATTCTGGATCCGAGTTTCGACAGGGCTATCTCTCGACGGTCAAAGAACGAACGGTCCGGGTTCGGGTCATCGGCGATCGCGGCTACATCGCAGTCAAGGGGATAACCGTCGATGCTACGCGAACTGAGTTCGAATATGACATACCGGTCACCGACGCCCGCCTGATGCTATCCGACCTCTGCGAGCAGCCGATCATCGAAAAGATCCGCCATCTGATCGACTGGGAAGGGCTGACCTGGGAGGTTGATGAGTTCCTGGGAGTCAACGTGGGGCTCGTCGTCGCGGAAGTCGAGTTGGAGAGGGTTGACCAGCAAGTGTCACTCCCGCCGTGGACGGGAACCGAAGTCACCGACGACCCGAGGTACTTCAACTCCAACCTCATTGCTCGGCCTTACTCCACCTGGTAGTCGTTGATGGTGTCTGGGTCGGATTCTCGCTTCTTGCGTAAATGGTGCCGGGCGTTCCGGCGTGGTTTACGCAAGAAGCGGATGCTGCGCAGAGAAGCCCCGAGCCGTAGCCCGGGCGGCCTTGGCATCGGCTGGCCTGAACTTGAGCGATGCCGTACCCTCGCGCCTCGCAGGAGATGGAGCACAAGCCCATGAACACCTACATCCTCATTCTCAGCTGTCCCGACCGGCCGGGAATCGTACATGGCCTGTCCGGCGCACTCCTCGAGGTAGACGCCAATATCCTGGAGAACGCCCAATACGACGACCTCGACACCGGTCTGTTCACACTGCGGACCCGTTTCGAGACCGAACGCCCCATTGAGGACATCGAGTCGGTCGTCGCCCCGATCGCCGCCGAGCTGGCGGCCTCCTACCGAATCCGCGACGAGAGACAGCAGCCGCGGGTGCTGATCATGGTGTCGAATCACGATCACTGTCTTGTCGATCTGCTCTACCGCAAGTCCACCGGGGAGCTGCCGATTGAGATCCCCCTCGTGGTTTCCAACCACACCGATACGGCCCACCATGCCGCCCGGTACGGGGTGCGGTTCGAGCACCTTCCCATGACCGCGGACGTCAAGGTGCAACAAGAGAGCAGGCTCCTCGAGCTGATAGAAGAACAGGACATCGATTTCGTGGTCCTTGCCCGCTACATGCAGATCCTCTCCCCGGAACTGTGTGCGACGTTGTCGGGGCGGATCATCAACATCCACCACTCATTCCTCCCCGGGTTCAAGGGAGCTCGTCCTTATCACCAGGCGCATGAGCGAGGCGTCAAGTTGATTGGTGCGACCGCCCACTACGTCACATCCGACCTGGATGAGGGCCCGATCATCGAACAGGACGTGGAACGGGTGAACCACTCGATGACCCCGGCGCAGCTCACCATGATCGGTCAGGACATAGAGCGTCGGGTCCTGGCCCGCGCCGTCCGCTATCACGCCGAAGACCGGGTATTGCTCATAGGATCGAAGACGGTCGTCTTCTCTTAGAGAGCGCTGGAGCGGCCCGTTGCGAATCCGGGTGCGGATGTGACGGTGAGTCCTGAGAATCGGCGGTGAGCCGGTACTTGCTGGTGTTGCCCATGCATGAGGAGATTGGGTCGGTCTACCGATGCAGCCATCGCGCTGGCGTTGTTGGCTTCTGCCTGCTCCGGAACCCAAGCGACCGCATCTGCGCCATACCCCGCCTCCACCTCGATTACTGCTTCCGTGGCTTGGATCTGTGGGACACAGGCCCAGCGCTCACGTGGATCGAGGACGGCCGGGTCTGGGTAGGGGCCGGCGACCACCAGGTATGCCTTGGGGTGGCGGACACAGCCGACATTTGGTGGAGCCCCGGTCAACCGCTCAGCGGACTACGCGTGCCTGCGCGGTGTCGTAGTCCATTCCGCCGGTCAGGCTTGACCGACCATAAGGGTTGACACCGGAAATAGCGTCGGACCCGGCGAAGTTGGCTGTCTTTCTCTGGAAGACCCTGCTGTCACGCGACTTGCGGGCCATCGCCGCAGCGTACCGGTGGGTCATGGACTCTCCCCGTGCGATCAGGTAGACGATTAAGCCCAGCCAGGGGATGAACACAACAAAGAGAGTCCATCCGGCTTTGGCGACCCCACTCAGGTCGTCACTGCGGAAAACGTCGGCGAGGACAAAACCGAGGGCGATGACCCACGCAAAGAAGAGAAACCACATCAACATCGTCCAAATCAGATCAAGCACAGGCATCGCGTCACTCCCTCGTGTCGCTGCCAGCATAGGCGCTTGGCCCAGTCTGTCCCTGCCGATGCCCGTCGTTATCTACGCTCATCGGTCGTTGGCGTCATGCAGAAGGCCTCGTGGACTCGATGGACCGGAATCATCACAGCCGGGTTCGCAGTCGTGTCGAACCCGTCGTGGGCTCCGGTCCAACCACAGCATGGCCTCATCGAAGCCTTTCTGGCGGTCCTGGTGGTCTACGGCCTGGCGGTCTACGCCAAGGAGTAGGCGGTATCACTTGATCGCCCGCTGAACAATGCGAGCCTCGGTTCGAGGACTGCTCTGTGAGCAGGCACTTCGTTGTCCCGGCGAGTGGGACAGCAAACTCAGCCGAGATCGCGATCGTTGCGCGTCGCCGCGGCGCGTATTCCTCGAGCGGTCACCGGGTCTCGCGGCGTGCCGAGTTGATCGGGTAGCGGTTTGATGGCGTCAGGTCGCGCCGGTGCGCCGTGGCAGTGTTTGACCTTGCGTCCGCTGTCGCAGGGGCAAGGATCATTGCGCCCCGCCGTTTGCAGTGCTTCGGCCCATGGCTGCTCTTGCCGGGCGAGCATGTCCATCACCAGCGATGCTTCCTGTCCGCTCTGGATCAGGTCGATGATCGTTCGCATCGGCCGGTCGATGTGGTGGAAGAAGTCCTTGAAGCCGGCGCACAGGTAGTTGAGGCCGGGTTCACCATCGGGGGTTGTGATGAAACGGTTCTTGGGACACTCGCCGTGGCAAGCAAAGCGGACGTCGCAATCCAGGCAGTACTGGGGGAGATCAGTGAGCTTGTCCTGGCCGAACTGGTACTGCTGCTGACCGGACACCAACTCATCGATAGATGTGTCGGCGATGTTGCCGATCTTGAACTCAGGATCAACGAAGTGGTCGCAGGAGTAGAGATCCCCGTTGTGCTCGAGGGCGAGACCGGCACCACATGTTTCGTTGAATACGCACATACCCGACGATTCCATACCGGCCCAGTTGCGGCCGGAGGCTTCGAATGTCTGCACAAAGACCGATCCGACGTCGTTGCGGACCCATTCGTCAAAGACGGTGATGAGGAAGTTGCCGAACTGCTTTGCGCCGACGGAGCGTTCGGACGCGTGATTCCCGCGCAGGTCGGCGGGATTCCCGTGCTCGTCGACCCTCTCGACGACGGGGATGAACTGCATCCAGTCGGTGCCGGCTTCGTCGCGCAGGAAGCGATATACCTCGAGCGGGTATGACCCATTCATGTGGTTGACGGTGGTCAGGACGTTGTATTCGACCTTGTGCTTCTGCAGAAGGCGCAAACCCCGCATGACCTTGTCGAACGTGCCTTCACCGCGCTTGTTCACCCGGTAGGCGTCGTGTAGCTCGCGGGGCCCGTCGATGCTGATCCCGATGAGGAAGTTGTTCTCGGCAAAGAACTCGCACCACTCGTCATTCAGCAAGGTCCCGTTGGTCTGCATGGTGTGCAAGAACGACATTGCAGGCTTCTTGTACTTCTGGGCGATCTCGATCGATTTCCGGTAGAAGTCGAGCCCCATCAGCGTCGGCTCGCCACCCTGCCAGGCAATGTTCACCTGGGGGACCTTGTGCTGGTCGATGAGCGACTTGATGTATTCATCGAGCATTTCGTCCGACATGCGGAACTGGTCCCCTTCATAGAGGAGTTCCTTGTCGAGGAAGAAGCAGTAGCTGCAGCCCAGGTTGCAGATCGCACCGGTGGGCTTGGCGAGGATGTGCACCGCTTCGGGTGACCAGGCGCGTTCCCCCTCCGGAAGGTGCGTTCTCGACTTTGGCAGGGGCAACGGGCTGGCTTGTTCACTCATGGGGTCAAGTTATACACCATCGCCGGGGGTCAATCGCCCGTCGCGGGTGATGTGGAAGGATCGGCTGAGGTGAAATCCTTCCTCACCTGACCATGGAGGATGAATGAGCAATCGACAGAGCAATTGGGCCATTGGATGGACGGCGTTCGCCGCAATCATGATGCTGGCAATGGGGATCTGGTGGTTTATCGCCGGTCTGGTGGCCATTTTCGAAGACACATTCTTCGTTGTTACCGAGGACTACATCTTCAAGTCTTCGACATGGGGCTGGATTCACCGGACGTTGCCCGGTACCAACGGTATCCGCCGTTCCGATATCGCGGCGTCTCCGTCAGCCGCGGAGACCCCGCTGTGCAACGCGCAGGCATATGGGATAGCCTGCTGCCGTCCGACAGACGGAGGTTCTGGGTTTGGCCGCGGCAAGAGAAACTGATCGGGTAGAAGCAGCGCCCCGAGGTGTTGCCAGGCTGCTGCCGATCTTGCAGTGGGCGCCGCACTACAACCGGGAATGGCTCCGGCTAGACCTGGTGGCGGGTCTGGCGGTCGCGGCGCTGGTGGTCCCCAAGTCTCTTGGCTACGCCGGGATCGCCGGTGTGCCAATCCAGCACGGTCTCTTTGCCGCCGCCGCGGGCACGATCCTCTATGCCCTCTTCGGTACCGCCAAGCAGATCTCGACCGGGCCCAGCTCGGCGCTTGCCGCAGTGGCGGGCAGTGCGGTCGTACTGAGTTCAGTATCGGGGGAAGAGGCGGTGCCGCTGGTCGCCTCGATCACGGTCCTGACGGGAATTCTGTTTCTGCTGCTGGCGATCTCTCGCATGGGCTGGATCTCCCAGTTCTTGTCCAAGGCAGTCATCACCGGGTTCTTGTTCGGAGCGGCAATCGAAGTTGTCGTCGGTGAGCTACCCAAGCTGACCGGCACATCTATCGAGGGCTCCAATTCCTGGGCGAAGATGTACAGCTGGCTGCAGACGCTGCCTGATACCCACGGTGCAACGTTGATTCTGGGCCTCATATCGCTCGTGGTGATCGTCGGAATTCGATTCTCCAAGACGTCGATTCCCGGCGCGCTCGTGCTTGTGGTCGGGGGCCTTGTTGCGTCCGTGGCGTTCGGCTTCGAAGACAGCGGCATCGCCCTGGTAGGGGATGTGCCGCGCGGTCTCGGCGGCATTGTCTTGCCCGATATCTCGTTCATCATCGACAACTTCAGCGTGATCGGCCCTGCGTCGCTTGGTCTTCTGCTCATCGGCTTCTCCCAGACAGCGGGTGACGCGCGCGAGTTTGCCGCGAAGCACCGTTACCGGATCGACATCAATCAGGAATCTGTTGCCCAGGGAATGGCCAACCTGGGGTCCGGGCTGTTCCAGGGGATCCCGGTCTCGACGAGCCTCTCGGCCAGCTCGCTGAATGACGAATCGGGGGCCAAGACCCCGGTGGCATCGCTCACCACCGGCGTGTTGATACTGCTGACGCTGGTGTTCCTCGCCCCGTTGTTCTCCGATCTCCCCAAAGCGGTATTGGCGGCTCTGATCATCGATGCGGTCGTCTTTGGGATGATGAACGTCGCCGAGATGAAGCGGCTCTACCGGGTGGCCCGCACCGACTTCTGGATCGCGATCGCGGCGATTCTCGGCGTGCTGGGAGCCGGGGTCCTGGCGGGAGTGATCATCGGCGTGGTGCTGTCGATTGCATGGTTGGTTCACGTGTCCGCGACCCCCGCGATGCCGGTGTTGGGTCGCAAGCCCGGCACCCAGGTGTTCCGCAGCATCGATGAGTTCCCAGACGGGGAGACCTATCCGGGTCTCTTGGTGATGCGATTCGACGCCGGGCTGCACTTCGGGAGTTCCGATGCGCTCGAAGACCGGCTGCGAGAGTTGGCCGACGACGCCGACCCGCCGCTCCACACTGCGGTGATCGACTTCGAGGGGATCAACTTCATCGACTCGCAAGGCTCGGCCAAGATCGCCGAGCTTGTCGAGCTTGCCGAAGTCCGCGAGGTCGAGGCCCGCCTTACCCGGGTCAAGCCCCACGTGTATCGGCTGCTGGCACGCGACGGCGTTATCGAGATGCTGGGGGAAGACAAGGTGTACGGCAACGTGTACGAGGCGGTAGCAGACCAGATCCCCGGTGACCCAGTCTCCTAGTTGCCGAACGAACCCCCTGTGGATCCTGCGAGGTGCCCGCAACCGACCAGTTCCGCCGACGGCATTCATCGCGCAACTTCGACCGCCGCGGGACCGGCGTTCCTGGCTCCTCCCGGTTTAATCCGTGGCGTCCGCACAGGCTCAACCAGGGCGAGGACGTCTTGCCGACCGTCCTGTTGCATGTGGTGGTGGCGGCGGCCTAGGGTCGATCCGGGAATGCGGGCGCTAGGGAAGGCGGGCGCAGCGTGAGGTCGAATTCGGATCAGTTCATCGCAGTCGGGTTCGCTTTGTTCGTCATCCTGGGCATCGCTTACGCCCGATATCGGCCGCGAGTGCAGCAGTCCAAGCAGTACCAGGCAACCGTGGTACCGCTGGCCAACATCGTGGACGTCGGCTTGATAGTCTTCGCTTCAGCGGTTGTCCTGCTTGCCGGCTTTGCGGCTCCTCTTGCGATGCTCGGTGTCTGTCTGGTGGCGATTGCGGGCGGTTTTGTCATGGCCTACAACATCCGGCACTCCATGCCCTGGCTGCTGCTGCTGGCCGCCCATCGGCAGTCAGACCTCGGCGATCATCGGAGCTACGTCGTCGCGCAGCGACATGCTGGTCAGCGCCAAGGTGCCCCGCCGTCTCAGTTTCCTCGTGATTCTGATTCCGGCAATCCTGCTCGTGATCTTCACCGACGTGTCGGTTGCGGTGAACCTGGCATCACGAGTGTTTGCGGCATACTTCCTCACCCAGGCGGTACTGGCCGGCATCCTGGCTCGCCGCAAACGCAATTGGTGGGCCGTCACTGGAATCATCCTCGTCGGGCTGGCGATGGCGACGATTCTGATTTTTGGGCTGCCGCTCTGACCGGTCCCGCTCGGAATAGGCTGATCGCAGCGGCCGCAACACCGTAGAAAGAGAGTCATGAACACTGGGGCCAACCGACCCGGGAGCGCAGAGGACCCCATCGCTCGCTTCTATGAAGAGCATCCCTATCCAGCGCCGGTGGCAAACCTCGACGCGGATCGGGAAGGGTGGTCGTCTCCGCTGCGGCGCCGGGCCGAGTATCACTTGCTTTACGGGACTCGAGAGTATCGGGAGGACCTCGACATCCTGGTAGCGGGATGCGGGACGTTCCAGGCAGTCCGGCACGCCCTCCGCTGGCCCAACGCCCGAGTAGTCGGTATCGATGTCAGCGAGACCAGTGTCCGCCACACTAAGGAGCTGCGGGAGCGTCACGGTGTGGGCAACCTCGCCGTCCATCTGCTGCCGATTGAACGCGTCTCCGAGCTGGCACACGATTTCGACCTGGTCATCTGCACCGGCGTCCTGCATCACCTTGCCGACCCAGACATAGGGCTCAGGTCATTGCGTGACGTGCTCCGGCCGGGTGGCGCCATGCTGATCATGGTCTATGCGCCCTACGGCAGGACCGGTGTCACGATGATGCAGGAGTACTCGCGGCTTCTCGGCGTTGGCACCACCGACGATGAAATCAGAGACTTCGCACTGACACTCAAGGAGATCCCAGAGGATCATCCGCTCGACCCGCTGCTGCGCCGCAGTCCCGACTTTCGACGCCTTGACGCGATTGCCGATGCCCTGCTCAATCCCCGGGAGCGCACCTACTCCGTGCCGGAGCTGCTGGGCTACATAGACCGGACCGGCCTAGCTTTCGGGCGGTGGTATCGCCAGGCTCCGTATCTTCCGCAGTGTGGGGGCCCCGCGACAACCCCCCACGCCGAGCGGCTCCAGGGCCTGCCTCCGGCCGAGCAATATGCCGCGGTCGAGTTGTTTCGGGGGTCGATGGTTCGCCACAGCGCCGTGGTCCATCGTGCCGCCGACCAAGAGCGTCTCTGGCGGTACCTACCCGGGCCGGAATCGGTGATGGACGCAGTGCCGATCCGGCTGCCGCACACCCTCACCATCGAGGAGCGGCTGCCCCCAGGCGCTGCAGCGGTTCTGATCAATCGGTCGCATACCTACCCGGACCTCGTGCTGTCCGTTGACGATGCCGAGAAGAGCGTTGTGGAGGCAATCGACGGCCGCCGGTCTCTGGCCGATCTCGCAGATTTGGCGCGCGCCAAAGCCGGAGCGCATGACACCGTCGGATTCATCGAACGGCTGTATCGATACGACCAGATCGTGTTGGCCTCCCCGGTCGCCGGATACCCATAGCCGCGTTACGAGGCTAATTGCCGGACGTGTAGGGTGATTGCCATAGGGGCACACGGGTGCTTGACGAGCGAGGAGGATGGAATGCCGAACGGCAAGCCAAATATCCTGGTCCTTTGGGGGGACGACATCGGGATCAGCAACCTGAGTTGCTACGCGGACGGACTGATGGGGTATCGCACTCCCAACATCGACCGTATCGCCGCCGAAGGGGTGCGATTCACCGACTACTACGGCGAGCAATCCTGTACCGCGGGTCGCGCCGCCTTCATTACCGGGCAGAGCGTGTACCGGACCGGCATGTCCAAGGTAGGTATGCCTGGAGCCGCATTCGGTATACAGGAGGAGGATCCGACTATCGCCACAGCCCTCAAGGAGCAGGGCTACGCAACCGGTCAGTTCGGCAAGAACCACTTCGGCGATCTGGACGAGCACCTACCGACCAATCACGGGTTCGACGAGTTCTTCGGCAACCTCTACCACCTCAATGCCGAGGAGGAGCCCGAGCACCGTGACTATCCCACCGATGAGGACATTCCCGGTTTCAAGGAGCGGTTCGGGCCCCGCGGTGTGATTCACAGCTACGCCGACGGTCGGATCGAGGACACCGGGCCGTTGACCAAGAAGCGAATGGAAACCATCGACGAGGAGATTGTTCCGCCGGCCCAGCAATTCATTCGCAACGCCGCGGCCGACGACACCCCGTTCTTCGTATGGTTCAACACCACGGCGATGCACTTCCGTACCCATCCGAAGCCTGGCATCGAGAATCAGGCCGGGCGGTGGCAGTCGGAGTACCACGATGTAATGGTCGAGCACGACAAGCGCATCGGCGAGATGCTCGACCTGGTCGACGAGCTCGGGATCGCCGACGACACCATTGTCATGTACAGCACCGACAACGGGGTGCACATGAACACGTGGCCGGACGGTGGAATGACGCCCTTCCGCAACGAGAAGAACTCGATGTGGGAAGGGGCCTATCGCGTGCCCGCAATGGTCCGCTGGCCCGGCAAGATCCCTGCAGGCACGGTTCTCAACGGCATCGTCAGCCATGCCGACTGGTTTGTCACGTTGCTCGCTGCGGCAGGCGAGCCCGACATCGCCGACAAGCTCAAAGCCGGCACCGAGCTGAATGGTCGGGAGTACAAGGTCCACTTGGACGGCTTCAACCAGTTGTCGTATTTCAGTGGGGAGGTAGACGCGAGTCCCCGCGACTACTACTTCTACTTCTCAGATACCGGCGACCTGTGTGCCGTGAGATACGACAACTTCAAGCTGGTGTTTCTCGAGCAACGGGCAATGGGGACGATGCAGGTCTGGGGCGAGCCCTTCACGGAACTGCGGTTCCCCAAGGTCTTCAATCTGCGCACCGACCCCTACGAGCGTGCGGACATCACCTCGAACACTTATTGGGACTGGGTGCTCCACCACGCCTGGCTGATGGTGCCCATTCAGACGTTCGTGGCGGGCATGATGGAGTCGCTCAAAGAGTTCCCACGACGCCAGGAGCCGCCGAGCTTCTCGATCGACAGGGTCCTAACCAAGCTGCAGCAGCCGATGAGCAGCGCGTGAGTGATCAGCGATTCACCGGGTCGGGGTTGCCCCCGGCCCGGTGAGCTTTCGCAAAGGAGGCGGCATGTTGGCGCAGGTTCTGCCTTCGTGGCGCGACGGAGCGACCCGAACGACGATTCTGACGTTCCTCGACGAGGTTGATCACATTCCCCCAAACCAACGGGTCGCAGCGTTCGACAACGACGGCACGATGTGGTCGGAGAAGCCGAACTACACCCAGCTCGAGTTCTGGCTGCTGGAACTCGAGTCGGCGATTGGCCGCGATCCGGCCTTGGCCGGCAAGCCCGAGTTCCGGGCGGTCCTCGATGGTGATCGCGCCGCTCTCCATGAGCTCGGTCTCGATCGGCTCGCTACGGCGTTCCTGGATCTCTTTGCCGGGATCACCCCCGAGGCCTTCAACGCCAGGGTCGAGGCGTTCTTTGCCGAGCAACGCCACCCGGTGCGTGGTGTCAACTACCGGCAGACCCGGTATCAGCCGATGCTGGAGCTGAAGGACGAGCTCGTTTCTCGCGGTTTCGATTTCTACATCGTGAGCGCCGGCGGGGCCGAGTTCGTCCGGGTGATCGGTGAGGACTTCTACGGCGCCAAACCGGAGGGTGTTGTCGGTTCGCAAATCGACTACGAATTCGGCAGGGACGCCACCGGCAAGGCCCGGTTGCTGCGCTTGAACAGACTGGTGGCCAGCGGACCCAACGAAGGTCCGGGCAAACCTCCCAATATTCAACGGATCCTTGGCCGGCGCCCGATCGTTGCCGGTGGCAACTCGGCCGGGGATGCGGAGATGCTGGAGTACGCCAAGGCCTACGAAGGACCGTCGCTAGCGCTGCTCGTGAACCACGATGACGGGGAGCGGGAATACGCGTACGAGAGTGTGGCCGGCACCTTCGCCGCCGACGAGAAGATCACCGACACCGCGGTCCGGCTGGGGTGGACCGTGATCAGCATCAAGGATGACTGGTCGACGGTGTTCGCTGCTTCGTAAGCTGCAGGCTGTCGCTCGCAGGAGTCGAGCGGCGGGAGTACGCTCCGGGCCCACCGCGACCAGCTTGCTGTCACCGGGGTTGGCCGCCGGATGCGATTTCGCCGACATGGAAGATTCGCTACGAGTCGGCCATCAGTTGCAGCATCGCAGCGGTGATCTCGTCCCGTTCCCGATCGAGGACCGCACAGTGGATCGAATCCTCCAGCCATACCAGCCGGCAGTTGTCGCCGAGCAATTGAGCCAGGATCTTGCCCGAACGCGGGTCAACGGTTTCGTCGGTCTTCGACTGGATGACCAGTGACGGCACTTCGACCTTGCGGGCGGCCCACATCGCCCGCCGCATGACGGTGAACAGATCAGCGGCGCTCCTGGTGGGGAAGCTCTCATATGGAAGCCAATACTGCTGCATCTCTGGATCGAGGGCGGGTGCTTCGGTTTCCTGCCAGTCGACATTGCGGACGAAGTACTGACCGATGGGGGAGAGGTAGAACTTCTTGTCACGCACAATCGCCGGACTGTTGACGGTGGTGACCGTTGCTGCGCCCACCTGTCTGGCGAGGATGAGGGAGATGAGCCCGCCCATCGAAAGACCCGCCAAATGCACCCGATCATGGTCGGAGACGTCAACAACCGCCGCGCGAGCCGACTCGATCCATTCCTTGTCGCTCGTGTTGGCGCGATCGGCAACGTTCGTACCGTGGCCGGCCAAGCGGGGGACGTTGACCGTATACCCAGCCTCGTTGAAGATCTGCCCCATCGGCCGGAAATGAGCCGGAACGCCCGTGAAACCATGAATGAGCACGACCGCTTTGCCGTTGGTGCCGTCGAGCCGGAAGGCTGCAGCGAGCGGGTCCATCAGTTCGGCGGCCATCGAGCGAGTGTAGGCCGGCAGGAGAGCTCACCTTTCGCCGGCGGATCCTCGAGACTCGCCGTCGCCTGCCAACGGCTCCATACTGGAACGATCCTGGAAGGAGCGACGGAGTGACCCCGGAAGACATCAACCACTTGCGCCGATGCGTTGAACTAGCGGAGATTGCGGTGAATCGAGGCGACGACCCGTTCGGCTCAGTGCTGGTGGTTTCCGATGGATCGGTGGCGGCCGAACGCAGCAACCTGGTGACCACCAACCGGGATGTGACCGCCCATCCCGAACTGATGCTGGCCGGGTGGGCGGGTGCAAACCTGACGCCCGCCGAGCGTGCCGGCGCCACCATGTACACCAGCGGAGAGCATTGTCCAATGTGTGCCACCGCCCTGGTCTGGGCAGGCATTGGGCGTATGGTGTTCGTGTTGTCTCAGCAGATGATCGGCGAGCTTGCGCCGCCAGAAGCCACGGTGTTTGATCTCGCCGCAGCCGATGTCGTTGCCGCCTCCAATGCGGCGGTGGTCGTAGAAGGTCCCTGCCTCGAATTGGCGGCGGAGGCCGCCAAGTTGTTCCGACGCTGACCTCAGCCCAACAGCGCCGCAGGGCACTGCTCGTGCAGGTCGGCGCAATAACACCCATCTTGGGTGGTTGCGCCGCCTCCAGGCTGTGGTGAATTGGATGCGGTCGAGACTCGGCAATTGACTGGAGAACACAATGGCATTGCGACGATTGGTTGGGGCAGAGGTAGCGGTGCGACGCCGGAAGAACCGCACGATGGCGGTGGTCATCGGAGTTGCGTTTACCGCAGGTCTTGCCGTTGCTGGGGCCTTCTGGAGGCACCAGGTCACGGCGCTAGTGCGTCGGGCGCGACCATACCGGCGACGGAGTAGCCACGTTCAGAGCCCCGTTCTCATCATCAACCGGTGGAGCGGTGACGGCAAAGCCGAGAAGTATGGACTTGCCGCGGCGGCCAAGAAGATGGGCGTCAGGACGGTCATGCTGGAAAAAGGCGACGACCTGGTTGAGCTGGCGAACAACGCCATCAGCTCCGGTGCGGACGCCATCGGCATGGCGGGTGGCGACGGATCCCTCGGCCTTGTTGCCGGCGTTGCGGTGGAGCGGGGTGTGCCGTTCTTCTGTGTGCCGGTGGGAACCAGGAACCACTTTGCGCTCGATCTCGGTTTGGATCGGGACGATCCATTGTCGGCGCTTTCTGCCCTCGAGGATGGAGATGAGATCTTCATCGACTACGCCACCGCTGGTGGGCGGCCGTTCC
>CAMYKI010000064.1 GCA_947258985.1 uncultured Acidimicrobiaceae bacterium | reverse complement strand
CTACGGACTCGATGCCATACGTAGCGCATTCGAGAACGAATTCACGCTCTCCGCAGGCGATGAAGCGATGACGGTGTCCGGTATCTCAGCGACGGGCAGCACCGTTACGTTCATGAGCAAATGGCGTACTCGATCTTTGGGTACCTGGTGTGCTTCTGACGTAACCACGATGACCATCCGTGACGGCAAGATCCTGACCCTCGAGGAGCCAAATCTGGGTGGTGTTCCGTGTGACTAGCCCTGCTCAGGAAGATGGCCGGGTCGAGAGGGAGCGGAGCTGAGAGCGAAACCGAGGAGGGCTAACCCGACTGCTCCCAGCGCCACATGCAACCAAGCGGTCGCGGAATTCATCCCCAGGATGGCGATCCCCTCGGACGATCCGAGCAGCCCGACGACAAGGAACGACGCGGCCAGCACCGTCGTGGTCGCCACCGCCACCCGAACTCCTCGATATGCCGACCATAGGACCGCCAGTCCAAGAACCAGATGAGCAACGTTCTGTAACGGATTGAGATTGAAGTCGAGCACGCTCTCGCCAAGGTCGGCGGCAATCCGGTTGAATCCCGTCACTCCGAACCCCAAGACCCCCAGGCCAATCGAGACGACCGCACTACCCGCAGCCACGTGACGAACAAGCGGAGCATCCTGCATCGCAAAGCCGGCTGGCTCCGGATGAATCTCGAAGCGGCGGAACGCCGCGACCAGCAACAGCATCGGCGGTACCAGCGCAGCAATCCATATCGGCCGCAACGCCCACCATGCCGCCGTAGCGGTTTCGGGCTGGGGGAAGCCCAACGGATACACGACGGCTCCCGCAATCGCCACGGCACTGACGTGCCAGAGGAATACGGTCAGTACCACCCGGTTTGTCCCTGCCAGGAACTCACTTCTCGTTGCGGCCCAAGCCAGGGCTCGGGGGCGCACCAGTAGAGCGAGACCGACGAGCCACACCGTCAGCATCACGAGCGCGAGGCTCGGCGGGTTCGTGTTCCAACGCTCTTCGCCGGGTACCCCGACCATGCTGACCGGGTATGACCCGACCGTGGTGAGGACCACGAGGCCGGCCAGGCCGAACATGGTGGCCGCAGCAACGATTCGCCGGTTCAGATCCAGCAGGCTGCCGTCGGCATAGAAGAAGCCAAGCTGATGCGCCAGCAACCAGACGAGCGCAAAGTTGAGCACACCGATTTCGGTCACTCCGAGTCCGTAATAGACGACATCAACGGCAAGAGCCCCCACGGCCATCCCGGCCGGCAGCCACCAGCCCCAGCGTCGATGGAGTCTGATCATCGGCGGTGCCAGAGCAACAACAAACAGGTATAGCCCCAGGAACCAGAACGGAAGGGCTGCTAGGTCCGCAGCTCGATCCAGCACATTCGGCAGATCATCTACCAGCAGCTCCGCCAGCACCCCGATGCTCAACCACACGCCGACAAACACCAGGGTCGGTGTGAGCAGGCGCCGGTAGCGGGTGCGCAGAAAGGCCAGGTAGTTCCCGTCGTGCGCTTCGAGCGAGCGATTGTTGGCAAAACCGCCGACGAAAAAGAGCAGCGGCATCACCTGAATCAGCCAGGTGGCGACGTGAGACGAAGGGATCACCGACAGAGCGTTCTCGATCCCAATCAGGCCGTCGTCCCAAATGACCGTGGTCGTGATCCAGTGGCCGAGCACGACCACAACAATCGATGCCACCCGAAGGGCATCGATGAAGGAATCACGATTGATTGTCTCCGCTTGATGCTTCATGCCACAGCCCTGAGATAGAGTATCCTCACGCCTTCTGCGGATGTAGCTCAATGGCAGAGCTCCAGCCTTCCAAGCTGGCTACGCGGGTTCGACTCCCGTCATCCGCTCGACAGGGGACGCTGCGGGATAGCGATAGGCCTATCCTGCCTGCGTCCCCGGTTTGTGCCCCCGTAGCTCAGGGGACAGAGCAGGAGCCTTCTAAGCTCTTGGTCGAGGGTTCGAATCCTTCCGGGGGCGCGCCTTTTGGCTTTGCCGATAGGTTGGCAGTTTCTTCGGAAACTGCAGCGGAGTGATCCGCAGCGGAGAGATCCGCACATGGTGGCCGTAGCTCAGTTAGGCAGAGCACCTGGTTGTGGTCCAGGAAGTCGCGGGTTCAAATCCCGTCGGCGTAGCCGCAAGCCGTCCCTCTGGGGACGGCCCGGCTCGGCGTTTGTCAACTCTGAGGAGCCGTTTCGTGCAAACCGACGTCAAGCAAGATGGACCGTTCGAGCGGATCCTCACCATCCGTATCGAGAATGCCGAACTCGAAGACGCCAAGAACAAGGCCGCCCGCGAGATGTCGAAGTCGATGAAGATCAAAGGCTTCCGCCCGGGCAAGGCGCCCCGCTCGATGGTCGAGCGTATGGTCGGTGAACCCACCCTCCGGCGCGAGGCTATCGATGAGGTCCTCCCTGAACTGGTCGGCCCCGCCATCGAAGAAGCCGAACTAGAGCCTGCAACGGCCCCGCGACTCGACGACATCCGCGATGCCGAGGACGGAGCCGTCGACGTCGACATTCGGGTAACCCTGTGGCCGGTGATGGACGCCGTTCCCGACTTCTCGGGCCGCGCCATTGAGATCGAGTCGCCGGCCGTCACCGCAGAGGAGATCGACGACCAGATCGACAGGCTACGCGATCAGTATGCCGAGCTCGAAGACGTCGAGCGCGCTGCCGACGATGGCGACTTCGTCATGATCAACATCGGCGCTTCCGTCGATGGGGAAGCGATCCCCGAGGCAACTGCCGAAGACCTCCTCTACGAGGTCGGTTCTGCATCGTTCATCCCCGGTCTCGACGACATCTTGGGTGGCGCCTCCCAGGGCGATATCAGGGAGGGCCCCGGCACCCTGCCACCCGGCTTCGGTCAGGACGAGCCCCGGCAAGCCGACCTCAAGGTCCTGGTCAAGGCCGTGAGGGCGAAGAAGCTACCCGAAGTGACCGACGACTGGGTCTCCGATGTTTCCGAATTCGATACGGTCGACGAACTCGCCGATCGCATTCGCACCAATCTCAACGTCATGAAGCTCGACGGTGCCGACAACGTCTTCCGCAACAAACTGATCGAAGAACTCGGTGACGAGCTTTCCCTCGAAGTACCCGAAGCTCTGGTCGACGCGGAGATGGAAGCGTCCTATCACAACTTCGCCCACACCCTGAATCAACAGGGCATCGATTTCCCCAATTACCTACGCATTGTCGGGCAGAACGAGGAGGAGTTCGTCACCGAACTGAGAGAGCGAGCCGCCCGCACTCTGAAGTCTCGGATACTGCTCGACAGCGTCGTTGCTATCGAAGGCATTGCACTTGCCGACGGGGAACTCGACGATGCGGTTGCTGAGATGGCGGCCGAGATGAATCAGGATGCCGATACCCTTAAGGCGACTTTGGAGGACGGTGGTCGGGTAGAGGTCCTGGCCGGTGATATCCTTCGCCGTAAGGCACTCGATCGTATCGCGGAGGCAGCAGTCGCCGTAGACGATGAGGGTCAACACATCGACTTAAGGCCACCAGAGGTTGCCGACGATATAGATATAGAAGAGGTCGACTCGTCCGGTGACGAGTCGATCGAAGAGGAATAGGAGAAGCATGAGTTACCTGGTGCCGACTGTTGTCGAGAACACCCCACGCGGAGAGCGCGCTTTCGACATTTACAGTCGCCTGCTCAAGGACCGCATCGTATTCCTCGGCACACCCATCGATGATGGGGTCGCCAACGTGATCATGGCCCAGTTGCTGCACTTGGAGGGCGAGGACCCCGACAAGGACATCAACATGTACATCAACTCGCCGGGTGGTTCCACCTACGCGTTGATGGCCATCTACGACACGATGCAGTTCATCAAAGCCGACGTATCCACATATTGCATGGGCCTCGCTGCCTCGGCGGCTGCCGTGCTTCTGGCCGGGGGAGCAGCGGGAAAGCGCTTTGCGCTGCCGCATTCCCGGATCATGCTCCATCAGCCCCATATCTCAGGTTTGGGGGGACAGGCCACCGACATCGAGATCCACGCCAGAGAGATCTTGAAGACCCGGGAAGAGATCAACGAGATCCTGGTGCAGCACACCAATCACGACATCGAGCGGGTTTCCGACGACACCGAGCGCGACTATTGGATGAGCGCCGAGGCGTCCAAGGAATACGGGGTTATTGACGAAGTCCTCTCAAGGCGTACGCTACAGGCAGTCGACGGGTAGGGAAGCGAGAACGGTTTGGCCAAATACGAAGGCGGCGAACTCCTCAAGTGCAGCTTCTGCGGTAAGTCGCAGAAGCAGGTACGCAAGCTCATTGCCGGTCCCGGCGTGTACATCTGCGACGAGTGCGTCGAGTTGTGCAACGAGATCATCGAAGAAGAGCTGGCGGACACGGAAGAGGTCTCTTTCGCGGAGCTTCCGAAGCCGAGCGAGATCTACGGGTTCCTCGACGGATATGTGGTTGGCCAGGAGAAAGCCAAGCGAGTTCTCTCCGTTGCTGTGTACAACCACTACAAGCGGGTCCGGGCCGGTCAGAAGGCCAAGGATGAAGACGTCGAACTCCAGAAGTCGAACATTCTCATGGTCGGGCCGACCGGGGTGGGCAAGACGCTTCTCGCCCAGACGCTCGCCCGGCGGCTCAATGTCCCCTTCGCAATCGCCGACGCTACTGCTCTCACGGAGGCCGGCTACGTCGGAGAAGACGTCGAGAACATCCTGCTGAAGCTCATTCAGGCAGCCGACTTCGACATCAAGCGCGCTGAGACGGGGATCATCTATCTCGACGAGATCGACAAGATCGCCCGCAAAGCGGAGAACCCGTCGATCACCCGAGACGTCTCCGGTGAAGGCGTGCAGCAGGCACTGCTCAAGATTCTCGAGGGGACGGTGGCATCTGTTCCTCCCCAGGGTGGACGCAAGCATCCCCACCAGGAATTCCTGCAGATCGACACCACCGATATGTTGTTCATCTGCGGCGGCGCGTTTGCCGGCCTCGAGGAGGTCATCCGCAAGCGTGTCGGCAAGAACTCGGTCGGTTTCGGCGCCGAGGTGCGGTCGTTGGACAAGCGGTCCGACACCGAGATCTTCAACGAGGTCATGCCGGAGGATCTCATCGCTTTTGGGCTCATTCCCGAGTTCATCGGACGGCTCCCGGTCGTCACCACCGTCGAAGCGCTAGATCTCGACTCGCTCGTTCGGGTCCTTCAAGAGCCCCGCAACGCACTAATCCGGCAGTACACGAAGTTCTTCGAGATGGACGGCGTGGAGTTGGTAATCACCGAGGCCGCCATCGGCGCCATCGCCGAGCAAGCGCTCAACCGGGGCACCGGGGCTCGCGGGTTGCGCGCCATCATGGAAGAGGTCCTCCTCGACACGATGTACGAGCTTCCGTCTCGCACCGATATCGCCCGCGTTGTCATCGATGAGGATGTTGTCAGGGAGAAGGTCAACCCGACTCTCATCCCGATTCAAGACCTCGCCTCCTCCGACGAAGCCCAGGAGCGCTCGGCCTAAGTCTGCCCGCCGCGCTGTCGAAGGATCTCTTCGCAGGCATCCCAACCTTCCGTCGGCAATGCCGCGGTCATCAGTTGTTCGAGTTCAGGCGGCACCGTGAGTCCGAGTGATTCCAGGCTGGAGCGAGTCTGCGCCACAGCCTCGAGCGAGCGTCGCCCCTGTTCCAGCGCTTGCAGCGGGGTCTGGCCGCGAGCATCACGGGCATTGGGATTGCCACCGTGTTCGAGAAGCACCTTGAGGATGTCCGGATATCCAGCACCGCAGGCCGCGAATACCGGCGTTCCATAGAACTCGTTGAACCCATCGGGGTCGGCGCCGACCTCCAGCAAGACCGCTACTGCATCAACCTGGCGGTGGGTGACCGCCGCCAGAAGTGGTGACATGGGCAGCTGCGGAGCCGCGCCGGGGTAGGTCATGCCGAGACCGGCCAGAGCTTCCAGGCCGGGGACGGGTGTGGGTGCTGGTCGGTCGATGTCCGTGGTGTCTGCCGCCATACGTTGCAGCGTGGCCACGTCGCCGACGGTTGCGGCCTCGGCCAGGGCGGCAGCAGCCGGGTCGGTGTCGTGGTCGCCCTGACCCAACGTGGCAGCGTCCGGTAGGGCGGCGAGGACGTCCGACAGATCTCGATCTCGGCCACGAGAAGTCGGTGGGGCATGGAGGTCCCGGTGGTCCTGCAATGCCCTTTCCTCATTGATGCCCACCAACTCCGCCACTCCCGCGACGATGTCATCGGCGAAGACCGAATCGGATCGCAACACCCGGCGAATCGTCTCGCGGTCGATTCCGGGTTCGCACAACGACAGCAATTCTGCCGGGTCGCCACCTGCGGGTTGCGGCGCGGCGTCTTCGAAGTAGCCCGGCCACGAGTTGAAGCTGTCGCGCAGCTCCCCATTGTTGTGCAACCAGTATCGGGCGATGTCGCTGTCATACACACTGAACGAAATGGATCGGAGCCCAAGACGATGCGAGACGAAGGCCGCCGGATGCTTCCGCTCCGCCTCGAACCGCTCGAGCAGCCCTGGTGCGTAAGCGGAGACCCAACCGCCGGCGGCATCGAGAACCTCGGGATCGTCGACGATTTCGCTCACCGCCCGCTTGACGGCGCGACTATCGGCGGTCTTGAGATGAATACTGGCGCAGAATAGACCCATGCCCTGCTACTTCGACGACCACCGCCCAACCTTGACCAAACTCTCACCTCCGAGCGGCCGACGCCGCCGAACCGTGGGCCGGCAGCCCCATATGTGGGCTTGCGAACCCTGGGTTCAGGGCCCCGCTGTTGCTGCTTGCGAGCCCTGGGTTCGGGGCCCCGCTTCTGCTGCCTGCGAGCCCTGGGTTGGGGGTCCCGCTGTTGCTGCTTGCGAGCCCTGGGTTCGGGGCCCCGCTTCTGCTGCCTGCAGTTTCGCAAGGCGAAACTGCCAAGCTGACTCGGCTTTCGAGTCAGCCTTTCACCAGTTCTCCGGCTTTCCAGATGTGGGTGACACGGTCGGGGTTGCCCCACACGGTGATGTCGTCGATGGGGTTGACGTCGAAGGCGATTACGTCTCCGTCGTAGCCCTCACGGAGCTGGCCCGACTTTGGTGCTTGCGGCCCGAGAGTGTCGGGTCCGTTTGCCGTGGCCGCTTCGATGGCTTCGAGGGGTGTCATGCCGGAATCTATGAGGAGCTTCACTTCGAGGCTGTTGCGCCCGTAGAGCGGTCCGCTCACGAAGATGTCGGTGCCCATGGCAATCTTGACGCCCGCCGCCACGGCGATCTTGAGCGCCATTGCGTGATGATCGGCAACCATCAAGCCCTTGCGGTAGGCATACGCCGGGAGAGCGTCCTCCATCTGCAGCAGGGCGTCGATGACGAACCGCGTCGGTACGAGGATGGCGCCGCTGTCGACCATCATCTGAGCGCTTTCCTCATCGAGGTATGAGCCATGCTCGATCGTCTTGCAGCCGGCGCGCAAGGCAGCGACGATGCCCGGCTTGCCGTGACAATGCGCTCCCACCACCCGCTCGGCCCGTTCTGCCTCTTCGACGATCGCGACCAGCTCTTCGTGTGAGAACTGCTGGTGGATCGGATGATCGATCTCGCTGAGCACTCCTCCGGAGGCGCAGATCTTGATGACCTCGGCGCCCCGCCGGAGCTGCTTGCGCACGGCGCGCAGGCAAGATGCGGTTCCGTCGCATATCTCGCCGAACCCGAAGCCGCGGTCTCCGAGGCTGTGCACGAAGTCGAGCGGCAGGCCGTGAATGTCGGCGTGACCGCCGGTAGTAGACAGGATCGACCCGGCCGCATGGATGCGCGGGCCGGCAATTGTGCCTTCGTCGATAACCGGTCTGAGGGAGAGGCCGACCCCACCCATTTCGCGAACGCTGGTGATACCACCGTTGAGCGTGGCGGCGGCGTCGGCCGTCGCCCGGGCGATGAGTGAGCCCGCGTCGGCCGTCGCCATCTGTTCCAGATCGGGGATTGCCGAACCGACGAAGTGGCCGTGGGATTCCCACATTCCCGGCATCACCGCCGGCACGTGCCTCGCTGTGTCTTCCGGCGCCGCCGGGGGAGCGGCTTCCTGTGGTCCGGCGTAGGTGATGTTGTCCCCGTCCAGCACGACGATCCCCTTTGCGATCGGGTCTCCGCGGCCCGGGATCAGGGTGTCGGCTGTGATGCGAGTGGCCATTGGTGCTCTCCTTCTTTCCGAAGGAATCTACCCGAAGCGACACCCCGCAAATCTGCAGGGCGATCCATTGCTCCCAGGGACTAGTCAATATGTACGACCACGGAATGTATCTGGTCTGCCACTATGGGTGTCAGTAGATTCGAGGTGTGCGGTCGTAGACCCACATTCCGCAGACGGCGGGCCAAAGACAACTCGGTTCGGGCAGCAAGCAGGGGGAATGCTTGGGGGGTAGGAGGGCCGAGACGTGGGAGATCCCGGAGTCAGAATGACTCCGGGTTCTCTGCGTTATCATGCGCGGCCCGTCATTTGGCGGTCCGATCGAGGCAGAGGAACATGGACGCTTCATACGACCCGCAAGCCGTTGAATCCCGCTGGTACCAGGTTTGGGAGGACGCCGGGGTATTCAAGCCGGAGGTCAACCCCGACGGTGAGCCTTTCTCGATCGTTATTCCACCACCCAACGTCACCGGTGTCCTCCACATCGGCCACGCCCTCAATATGTCCATTCAGGATGTGATCATCCGACGCAAGCGGATGCAGGGATATGCCGCCCTCTGGTTGCCCGGGACCGATCACGCCGGAATCGCAACCCAGAATGTTGTCGAGCGCGACCTCGCCAGGGAGGGTCTTAGCCGGCACGATCTCGGCCGCGAACGGTTCATCGAACAGGTGTGGGCCTGGAAGGCCAAGCACGGCAACAGGATAACCGAGCAAGTGCGTCGCCTGGGCTTCTCCACGGACTGGAGCCGCGAACGGTTCACATTCGATGATGGCCTGAGCGAAGCAGTCGGTCACGTTTTTGTCGAGTTGTACAACCAGGGACTGATCTATCGAGGCGAACGCATCATCAACTGGTGCCCACGGTGTCACACCGCCATTTCCGAGATCGAAGTCGAGCACGAAGACGAAGTCGGGGAACTCACCCATATCCGCTACGACTTCACCGACGGAACAGGCTCCGTCGTTGTTGCGACCACCCGCCCGGAAACGATGCTCGGCGACACCGCAGTCGCCGTCCATCCCGATGATGAGCGCTACAAGGATGCGGTCGGCAAGACGGTCACGTTGCCGCTCATCGGCAGGGAGATCCCCATCGTCGCCGACGAGGGTGTGGAGCTCGAGTTCGGGACCGGTGCTGTGAAGGTCACACCGGCGCACGATCCGCTCGATTTCGAGATCTCGCAGCGTCAGGGTCTGCCGGCCATCAAGGTGATCGACACCGAGGCGGCCATCACCCGCGCCGGAGGCGAGTTCTTCGGGCAGGATCGCTTTGAGGCCAGAGAAGCTGTCCGTCACGAGCTCAACAAGCAGGGCTTCATCGTTGAGGTCGAGGATCACCACCACTCTGTAGGCCACTGCTCGCGCTGTGCCACGGTTGTGGAGCCGATGCTCTCTCTGCAGTGGTTCGTCAAGGTGGGCCCGCTGGTCGGTCCTGCGGTTGCCCCGATCGAGGACGGCCGGGCACGCTACATACCGAAACGCTGGGAGAACAACTACTTCCGCTGGATGGAGAGCCTGCGCGACTGGTGCATCAGCCGCCAACTCTGGTGGGGCCATCGAATCCCCGCCTGGTACTGCGACGACTGTGACGAGGTCATGGTTACCGTCGAGCAGCCGTCAGCCTGCGGGAGTTGCGACAGCAGCAGCCTGCGCCAGGATCAGGACGTGCTCGATACCTGGTTCTCATCGCAGCTTTGGCCGTTCTCCACAATGGGTTGGCCGGATGAGACCGCAGACCTAGCCAAGTTCTACCCAACGAATGTGCTGGTCACCGCCTACGACATCATCTACTTCTGGGTCGCCCGAATGATGATGATGGGTGTGCACTTCACCGACCGCGAACCATTCCAGGACATTGTCATTCACGGGCTGGTGCGGGCCGCCGACGGTCGCAAGATGTCGAAATCGATCGGCAATGCGATTGATCCTTTCGACGTTGCCGACGAGTACGGTGCCGACGCTCTCCGGCTTGCGTTGCTGCAATCAGCAGCCCCTGGTCACGACATACCGCTGAATACCGAGTGGATCGACGCCGCCCGCCGATTCGGCAACAAGCTGTGGAACGCGGTGCGCTTCTCACTCAACCATGTTGAGCAGGGAACGGTGTCACAGGACGGGGGCTATCCGTCCGATCCGGGTCCGATCGACTCCTGGATCCTGGCTCGCCTTGCCGAGGTCACCACCGAGTACGACAGGTTGCTCGACGAGTACCGCTTCTCGGACGCCGTCGGACAGTTGTACAACTTCGCCTGGTCGGAGGTCTTCGACTGGTACCTCGAACTGGCCAAGACGTCACTCCGCAACCCCGAGACGGCTGAGGCGACAAGACAGACACTCGGCGTCGTCATCAGGGATCTGCTTGCACTGTTCCACCCGGTCGTCCCCTACGTCACCGAAGAGCTCTGGTCGGAGCTGGTGGGTGACGGCCTCGTGGCCGCGGCCTCGTGGCCGCAGCCACCCGCCCGCGAAGGTGCGACCGGTATGGAGGAGCTGCAAGCGCTAATCGTCTGGGTGAGACGCTTCCGCGCCGAGCACGGTCTTTCCCCGAAGACCGAGATCGCGATGCTGATCGACGACCAGGGCGGGATCGCCGCTCCGTGGTGGCGAGAACAGCTCGCCGCGATGGCGAACGTGAGCGCCCTTTACGAAGATCCTCCAACCCCGGTTGCGGGTCACACCCGTTTCGCTGCAGGTCCCATCCAAGCGTTTGTGCCACTCGCCGGCCTGGTCGACGTAGAGGCGGAGAGACCCCGCCTGGAGAAGGCCATCAAGGAAGCAGAGGACATGTTGCAGCGCTCGACGGCGAAGCTCGATAACCCGAACTTCTCCCAGCGGGCCCCCGAAGACGTCGTTGCAGGGGAGAGGCGCAAGGTCGAGCAGTTTTCGGCCAAGCTGGAGAAGCTTCGTGCCCAGCTGGACGAGTTGGGTTAGCGAGACGCCATGGAAGCTGACTACCCCGGTGATTACGAGGCTGCTGTTGCCTTCTTGGATCGGCGGATCGGATACGGAATCCGCCCGGGACTGGAGCGAATAGCGCATTTGCTGGAGCTGATGGGGAATCCGCACCGCTCCTACCCTGTGATCCACGTCGCCGGTACCAACGGCAAGACTTCGGTTGTGCGCATGATCTCCGACATCCTCGGAGCTCACGGCCTCTTCACCGGTTCTTTCACATCTCCCCATCTTCACCGCGTCGAGGATCGGTACGCCATCGGCGGCACCACCTTTGGCAAGACGCATCTCGCCAGGGCGGTTGAAGACCTTGCCCCCTTCGTGGTGATGCAGGAGGAGCAGTTCGACGAGAGCGCGACATATTTTGAACTCACCGCAGCGGTCGCCTTCGGAGCATTCTCGGTCGACGCGGTCGACGTTGCCATTGTCGAGGTAGGGCTCGGCGGTCGGTTCGATGCCACCAATGTCGTGGACGCTGCTGTCTCGGTGATCACCGGAATAGCCATCGACCACACGTCATATCTCGGCGATACCCAGGCCCAGATCGCAACAGAGAAGGCCGCCATCCTCAAGGAGGCGGGCACTCTCGTAACAGGTCCGTTGGGTGCTGAGGCTCGGGATGCCGTTGCCCTGCGGGTGAATGAGGTGAATGCCTTGTGGCATGAGGGACCGGAGGCCTTCAGCGTGGTTCGGGCCGATCGCGACGAGCGTGGTTGGGTGATCGATATCCAGGGTCTCTTCGGGACCTACGACGATCTCACCCTTGGCATTCACGGGCGACACCAAGCCACCCATCTGGCTACGGCCATCGCAGCGTGTGAGGCATTCTTTGGCAGGGAACTGGATGGCGATGCGGTGCGCGAAGCCGCGGCGACGGTCAGGTCGCCCGGGCGTCTCGAGGTTGCTGCGCTCAGCCCAACGGTGCTGATCGACGGAGCTCACAACGAGGAGGGGTTGCGCGGTCTCGCCACGGTTCTCGAAGAGGAGTTCACTGAAGACCACTGGACTCTGGTGCTCGGGATGAGAGGTGACCGGGATGTCGGCCAATTGATCGAGCCGCTGAGGGGGAAGATCGCCAAGGTCCTCGCCACCGAAGCAGACGATCACCTCGCCGTTCCGGCCGCGGAGATTGCGGCCGCCGCAGAGAAGGCTCTCGATGCGCCGGCAACGGTGGTGTCTCCGGTATCGGCGGCCATCAAAGCCGCGTTGGCGGATGCGGCGGAAGGCGAAGGGGTTGTCGTAGCCGGCTCGCTCTATGTGGCGGGCGAAGCGCGGCACGCAATGGGTTTGGACAATGCACCCTCACCGGTGCATCGCCGTTTCGAGGCGCAACTCGACACGAGTTACGAGTGATCCCCGTCAAACCTGCGGCGAACTAGCATCCTGCTGAGCAATGTCAGTTTGGCCTCGCAGCTGCGTCGGTGGCGGGGCGTTCTTTGTGGCCGAGCGAGTCCGCACGCCATTTGCTCAGCAGTCTCCTAAGTCGCCTGCTGAGCAATGTCAGTTTGGCCTCGCAGCTGCGTCGGTGGCGGGGCGTTCTTTGTGGCCGAGCGAGTCCGCACGCCATTTGCTCAGCAGTCTCCTACCATCGCTGCGCAGAACACCACAACACAACACCGGAGGAATTGATGGCAGTCGAGCACACCTTTGTCATGGTCAAGCCCGATGGCGTGCGGCGCGCCATCGTTGGTGAGGTAGTCAGCCGTTTCGAGCGCAAAGGGCTCAAGCTCGAGAAAATGCGGATGCTCGAGATCGATGAAGACCTAGCTGGTCGTCACTACGCAGAACACACCGAGAAGCCATTCTTCGGCGAACTCGTTGAGTTCATCACGAGCGGTCCCGTGGTGGCGATGGAATGGTCGGGAGAATCGGCGGTGAGCGTCGCTCGGACCCTCATGGGCGGGACCAACCCCGCCGAAGCGGCACCCGGCACTATCCGCGGCGACTTCGGCATCATCATGACCAACAACATCGTCCACGGCTCAGACTCTCCAACAAGCGCCGCAAGGGAACTCAGCCTCTTCTTCGGCTAGACCAATCCGTTCCGGTGTAACCGGCGGTCGCATGTGGCGGCGGTTACGCAAGAATCGTCCAGTCGTCGAATTTGGGGTAATTCGTGGGCACCGATACGGTGCACTGAACACACGAACGCGTTTTTGTGACTTCGTGAATGGCGCCTGGGTAAACTGATCTGGTCCCCTCAATTGTGAGCACTGATGCTTGACAACCTCTTCTCCGTCGCTGGACGGGACATGGCCATCGATTTGGGCACAGCGAACACGCTGGTGTTCGTGCGCGGAATGGGCATCGTCCTCAACGAGCCGTCCGTCGTCGCGATCAATACACGGGACAATCGACCGCTAGAGGTCGGGATGGAGGCCAAGCGGATGATTGGCCGCACCCCGTCCCACATTCAGGCGATACGCCCGCTGCGACATGGTGTTATCGCCGACTTCGACATCACCGAAAAGATGTTGCGGTACTTCATCAACAAGGTGCACAACCGTCGCTTCGCTGCACGACCCAGGATCGTTATCTGTGTCCCGTCGGGGATCACGGCCGTCGAGCGCAGGGCGGTAGAGGAAGCCGCATATCACGCCGGTGCACGCCGTGCCTACACCATCGAGGAGCCGATGGCAGCTGCGATTGGCGTAGGTCTTCCTGTTCACGAACCGTCGGGTTCTATGGTCGTCGACATCGGCGGCGGTACCACCGAGGTTGCCGTCATCTCTCTCGGCGGCATCGTCGTTTCCAAGAGCACCCGCATCGGCGGCGACGAACTCGATGAAGCAGTCATGTCTTGGGTCAAGAAGGAATACAACCTCATGCTCGGTGAACGCACCTCCGAGCAGGTGAAGATGGCCATCGGGTCGGCGTTCCCCTACCCGGACGAGCCATCGGCCGAAGTCCGCGGCCGAGATCTGGTGAGCGGTCTTCCCAAGACCGTCGTCCTCAGCGCAGCGGAGATCAGGGAGGCAATCGAAGAGCCCGTCCAACAGGTCGTCGACGCCGTCAAGTTTGCACTGGACAAAACACCGCCGGAGCTGGCGGCGGACGTCATGGACCGGGGCATCGTGCTGACGGGAGGTGGAGCCCTGCTCCGCGGCCTGGACCAGCGGCTCGCCAATGAGACAGGGATGCCGATCGTGACAGCCGACAAGCCATTGCAGTCGGTTGTGCTGGGGTCGGGCGCATGTCTCGAGGAGTTCGAAGTCCTCCATGTTGTGCTCTCGTCCAGCGGCCGCCGCTAGAAGCGGTCCTACCGGTCCTGGCACTACGCCGGTTCGGAAGTCCTGATGCAGTCGTTCCAACGCTTCGACAGATCTACGACCCTGCTGATCGGCCTGCTCGTCGTGGCATTTCTGCTGGCAACGTTCGACGTCCGCACCGCAGGCGATGGGCTCGGAACAACCATGCGCGATGGTGCGCAAACGCTCTTTTCACCCCTCCAGGATGTGGCTTCGGCAGTGACCCGACCGGTTGTCGGCTTTATCGACGCGCTGTCCGACATCGCCAGCCTGCGAGAAGAGAACGAGAATCTCCGACAGGAGAACCTCGACCTGCAGAAGCAGGTGGATCAATTCACCAGCCTGCAGGCCGAAATTGAGCACCTGCGGGATATCAACGATCTGACGGCGCCCGATGATCTACCGACCGTGACTGCTCAGATAAACTCGCCCGGATCGAGCACACTCGACCTGGTGCGCTTCATCAACAAGGGCGTTGGGGACGGTATATCGGTCGGTGACGCCGTTATTGACGAGCAGGGCCTTGTCGGAAGGGTCGACCTGGTGTTCCGCCGGTCGGCAAGGGTGAGGCTCATCTTTGATCCCAACGTCACGATTTCCGTCATGGACGAGGTGACGAGTCAGAGCGGGCTGCTGACCGGTGACAACGACACTCTTATCCTTCGCATCTTCAGTGCCGACGAACCCGTGCGCGAAGGAAACGTAATCGTCACCGCAGGGAGCCGGTTCCCCCCGGGGATAGTTGTCGGCACGGTCAAGGAGACGGCTGCCGATGACGCAGGATTCGGACTCGACACCGAGGTTATCGCCGCCATCAATCCTTCCCGGCTCGACTTTGTGAAGGTCATCGTTGGCTACTCGCCTCTTGATGCCGAAGACCAGGAGTTGGTGGAGGAAGAGGAACCGGCAGAAGAGCCGCCGGCGGAAGATGGGTCCGTCGATGGAGAGCCCGACGTTCTCGATCCCGGAGATGCAGAGACTGTCGACACGGGGGCAACACCTTGAGGTCTCGCGCCGTCGCCATCTCGCTGCTACTTGTGTTTATAGCCGTTGTCGCCCAGACAGCTGTGTTCGGCGACGGCCGTATCAACCCATTCGGGGCATCACCTGCCGTGGTGCTGGTGGTGGTGCTTGCATGCGCCCGGTACATCGATCCCGAGCCCGCCCTCCTGCTGGGATTCACAGGCGGAATGCTGCTCGACCTGCTGGGCGGCGCTCCACTCGGTCTGTGGGCCATGTCGTACACGGTGGTCGTTTACATCGCGTTACGCTTCAGGAACCGCGCCGACGACGGCCCTGTCATCGTCGGGCTCGGTGTGTTCTCCCTGACCCTCATCGCCCATGCATTGTTTGTGATCATCGGTACCCTCTTCGGCGAACGCTTCTTCACGAGTACTGCTGTGATCAAGAACACCCTGCTGCCAGCTGCCTATAACGTCCTCGTCGCTGCCGTCGTGTTCCCCATCGTCACGAGGATGATCGGAACCAGGCAGCATCTCGGGTGGACCACATGAAATCTCCGTGGCGTCTCGGAGCGATCGGCTTTGTCTTCCTTGTCATGTTCGGTGTGCTGACGCTTCAGCTGTGGAGGGTGCAGGTCGTGCCCGCTGAAGACTACGTCGCTCAGGCTGAGGCGTTGCAGGTCAAGGCTGTGTATACGCCGGCTCCACGCGGCCAGATCGTCGACCGAGCCGGCCGACAGTTGGCCGGCAGCAGGCCCGCGCTATCGGCGGTGGTGGACGGTTCGCTGGTCCCCCCCGAGGCAGTCGATGACCTCGTGTCGCTTCTGGCTGCGTTTACCGGGCAGCCGGCTGATGAGATCGCCGAGGTCGTTTCCGATGCTCGCGCCCGCGGGGATCGGCGGGTAGTGCTCGCCAACCTCGAGGGCAAGGACGCCGTATACCTTGCGGAGCATCGAGAGGAATTTGTTGGAGTCTCGGTCATACCCGTTCCCCAGCGAACATATCCGTACGGGACTGTCGCTTCGGGGGTGCTCGGCTATATCGGTCAGCCGGAACAAGTCGACATTGACGAAGGGGCAAAGCACACCGACATACTGGGCAAGGCGGGTCTCGAGGCCGAATACGACGCTCAGCTGCAGGGTACCGAGGGCCAGATCAAATTCCGGGTCGACGCTTTCCGCACCGTGCTCGATGTTCTGGGGGAAGACTTCCCTCAACCCGGAAACACGCTGATCCTCGAACTCGACATCGAACTTCAGGAGGTGCTCGAGAATGCCCTCCTCGACGGTCTCGAGCTTGCCCGCACCGAATACAACCCGGAGGGATGTGACCCCGGAAGCCAGGAGGATGGCGACGAGGACAAAGGATGTCCGGTGCGTGCCGTCGGCGTCGTCATGAATGTGAACGATGGTGCCGTGCTTGCGATGGGCTCGGTACCGAACTACGACCCGTCCATCTTCGTCAGCGGTCTCGACCTGGCTGTGTACGACGCACTGCCAGAAGGCGCGCTGATCAACTTCGCCGTTACCGGCCAGTACGCCCCCGCCTCGACCTTCAAGGCTCTCACTTACGTCATGGCGATGGAAGAAGGCATTGCTCCGCAGGGTGTTCGTTCGGTAGAGGACGAGATCCTCTGTTCCGGAAGACTGGCCAAGCCACTCGGCGAGGGGAGCCAGCAGGTCTTCCAGAACTGGACGCGGGCCGACGACGGCATGCAGGACATCCACGACGCCTTGATGCGCTCCTGCAACACATACTTCTGGGAACTCACCTACGCACTGTGGGACGAGTACAAAGGGACCGAGGAGGAGAACCTCCTTCAGGACTGGGCACGCGAATTCGGATTCGATGAGAAGACCGGGATCGACCTCCCCACTGAGCGTCCTGGCCTCGTTCCCGACCGCGATCTCTTTGCGAAATGGGCGGATGAGGACGATCCGCGGCTTGATCCGAGCCGACTCGAGTTCGACAGCCCCTGGTTCGGTGGCGACCTGTTCCAGGCAGCGGTAGGCCAAGGATCAATGCTCTCAACCCCCGTGCAGCTGGCAACGGCGTACTCCGCTCTTGTCAACGGCGGCACCGTCTGGGAGCCGCGGTTGGTCGACGAGATCCGGACCGAAGATGGCGAGATCGTCACAGAGAATCCGCCGACGGTGATCAACCTCGTCGAGGACCTCTCGGCCTCCACGGTGCGTTCCCTTCGCAACGACCTGCGCCGCGTCGTGAACGACCCGCAGGGCACCGCCCACGCCGCGTTCTTTGACTTCGGCGACGATCTGGAGCAGGTTGGTGGTAAGACCGGTACTGCCGAGATCATCAAAGGGCGAGTTGACGAAGAGACCGGCGAGGTGGTCCAAGAGGCCGTGACGACTGCGCTCTTCGTGGGGGTTGCTCCGATCGACGATCCAGAATGGGTTGTGGTGGTGATCATCGAGCGCGGCGGCAGCGGCGGGGGTATTGCCGCACCCACCGCCAAGCCGATTCTGCAGCACCTTCTCGGCGAGTCGGTTACCCAGGTTTCTCTCGGTCAAGAGGCGGACTGATGGTTCTCACCGCCAGACGCACGGAGCCGGTGACGATCCTGCAACGCGAGCGGTCGCTGCGTCCCGACCTGATGCTGATCCTCTCGTACTTGGCGCTGAGCGGGCTCGGCCTCGTAATGATCTACTCAGCCTCTGCGCCACGCCTGATTGCCGAGGGCCAGAGCCCGACCGACTTGGTGCGTCGTCAGTTGCTGTTTGTCGTCGTTGGTATTGGGGCGTTCATCCTCGCTTCGCTTGTCGAGCATCGCACCCTCAAGATGCTGACACCGATTGCCTATCTGGGGAGTCTCGCCGCGCTTGTTGTCGTGCTTTTCATGCCCGCCGTCGCCGGCGCAAATCGGTGGATCGCAATCGGTTCTTTCCAGTTCCAGCCGTCGGAGCTTGCCAAGATCGCATTGATCCTGGCTTTGGCCGGCACCCTGGCAACGTCGATAGACAGCGCGATGCACTGGATCGATGTCATGTAGGCCGTTGCGATGATTGCCATCCCGGCGTTTCTCATCTTCCGCCTGGGCACAATGCTCGTGCTTGGGTTCGTCGGCGTAGTCATGATCTTTAGCGCGGGTACCACTTGGCGCCAGTTTGCGTTTCTGGCGATCTCGGCTGTCGTTGCCTCGGTAGCCCTCTTCAAGGTGGGCGCCATCAAGGAATACCAGCTGACCCGGATCACGGCGTTCCTGGATCCAACCGCCGATGTCGCCAATACCGGCTACAACCTGGCACAGAGCAAGATCGCCATTGGCTCCGGCGGCCTCTTTGGGCGTGGTCTTTTTCAGGGGCAGCAAACCAATCTGTCGTTTGTCCCGGAGCAGTCCACGGACTTCATTTTCACTGCCATTGGTGAACAGCTCGGCTTCGTCGGCGCAACCGTCGTGATCGGGCTGTTTGCCGTGATTACCTGGCGACTTCTCGTCGCCGCCGCCAACGGCAGGGACCGGTTCAGTCAACTAGTGGCGATCGGAGTGGCCGCGATGCTCGTGTTCCATGCGTTCGTCAACATCGGGATGACGGTACGGCTCACGCCGGTGACCGGCCTGCCGTTGCCTTTCCTCAGCGCCGGCGGCACCGCGTACATAGCGATGAGCATCGCTATCGGGCTGGGTCACTCCGTCTGGATGAGGCGCTCACCGGTGCCGATCGACGCCGAGATCTAGCCGATTCAGTCCGGAACGAGTTGCAGCCGGGTTTGCTGCGCCTCCTGAGGGTCGTAGCAATGCCGACAGCGTGCTTCGTATGAGTCGGTCGCACCGAGGACTACCAACTCGTCGGAGTCGACAACCCTCTGGGTGAAGAGCCCGGGTCCGCCACAGCGGTGGCAAACCGCAAGACTCTTGGTGACGTATTCGGCCCGCAACATCAACGAAGGAATCGGCTCGAAGGGTCGGCCCAGATAGTCGAGATCGAGCCCGGCGACGATCACCCGTTTGCCGGCGTTGGCCAGCATCGTGGCAACTTCGACGAGACCCAGGTCGAAGAACTGCCCCTCGTCGATGCCGACAACGCTCGTGCGGTCCTCGATGGCCGATAGAAGTTGTGCGGAGTCGCTCACCGGCTCCGCTTCAACCGAGAGATTGCTGTGAGAGACGACCTTTTTGTCCGCATAGCGGGTGTCGAGCTCTGGTTTGAAGGTCTGGGTGGGGACCCTGGCGAGGTGATAGCGGATCACTCGCCGGATCAATTCCTCACTCTTGCCTGAGAACATTGGGCCCGAAATAACCTCGAGCCACCCTTGATCAGCGCGTCGGTGCATGACGCCCGAGCGTAGCACGCACAGGATGACCGGATGCAGACCGGGCGTCTGCTCGGACGAACCAGTCTTTACCGGCGGAATTCGCGTTTTTTCTGCTACTCTGCGGAGCCGTCGGCCGCATTCGTAGCGGTTGGGCCTCTCGAACCGGGGAATGAGGATGCGGGCCAGCTTCGCACATCCATACTCACTGACTAGCCCGAAAGTGATCGGGTTTATTGCTGTTTTGGCCAGTTTGACGGCAGTCAGTCTTCTCGAGAGCGCCCATTCGACGGCGGCGATATCGCCGGCATCAACGTCTCGCCCCAAAGGGCGTCTCAAGGAGATCATTAATGGCATTGTTCCGCAAGAAGACCGCGCGGGTTGTCCGCCGGGGTGCGGTCGAGGAACCGAAGCAACAACCATCGGAGCGCAAGAGCTCCAGGTCTAAGAGCCGCAGCGGACAGCGGTCATCGCAGCAACGCGACCGCAGCGGCAAGCGCAACAACAACCGCTCGTCTGCATCTCAGACCAAGAGCGGGGCGCGCAAACAGGAAAAACGCAGGACTAGGCCTCATCTCGAGGTCGTTCCTCCCCCCAATACGGCGCGCAAGCAGATGTTGGTGCGTTCCAGCCCTCATCAGACTCAGATAGTCGTCCTCGAGGGTCCCGTCCTGGTCGAGCACTATGTGGCTCGTTCCGATCAGAAGTCGCTGGTAGGCAATGTCTATCTGGGCAAGGTACGCAACGTCCTGCCCGGGATGGAAGCAGCGTTCGTGGACTTTGGTGAGGGCAAGAACGGCGTGCTCTACGCCGGGGATGTCAACTACGACGATGCCGAAATCGAAGGCAAGGCTCGCCGCATCGAGGTCGTGATGAAGCCTGGAGACACGGTGCTGGTCCAGGTTGTCAAGGATGCGTTGGGTCACAAGGGTGCCCGTCTGACGAACCAGGTCAGCCTTGCCGGTCGATACCTCGTGCTGGCTCCCAATTCGGATGTTCGCGGGATCTCCCGTCGCCTCCCCGACGACGAGCGGCGTCGGCTTCGCACCGTGATCGGAGAGGTGCGGCCAAAGGGCATGGGCGTGATCGTCCGTACGGCTGCCGAGGGCGCCTCCAAGGAGGACATCCAGGCCGACATCAAACGCCTGCTCGGCATCTGGGAGGAGATCGACTCGGAAGACGACGTCAAGGCTCCCAAGCTGCTCCACGAGGAACCACCGCTGGTACTCAGGGTGATTCGGGAGCATTTCACCAGCGATTTCCGCAGGCTCCTCATCGACGACTCCAAGACCTACGAGCAAGCGTTGTCCTACCTGGAGGGGACCGAAGCCGACCTGCTCGACAAGGTGAAGCTCTACGGGGACGAACTCGGTCTGTTTGAGCGCTTCCACGTCGAGGATCAGCTTCGCAAGGCACTCGATCGCAAGGTGTGGCTGCCGTCCGGTGGACATATCGTTGTGGATAGAACCGAGGCGTTGACCGTCATCGACGTCAACACCGGCCGGTTCGTCGGGCGCTCCAACCTCGAGGAAACCGTTCTCCAGAACAACCTCGAAGCGGCGGAAGAGATAGCCCGTCAGCTCCGGCTGCGTGATATCGGCGGCATCATCGTCATCGACTTCATCGACATGGAGATCGCCAAGAATCGTACCGCGGTTCTACAGAGGTTGCGGGAACACCTTGCTAAGGACAAGACCAGAACTCAGGTTTTTGATGTTTCGAACCTGGGTCTGGTTGAGATGACCAGGAAGAACGTCTCCGCAGGGCTCCTCGAGTCCTTCAGTGACGTGTGCCCTCGCTGCAACGGTCGTGGAGTTGTTCTCTACGAGGAAGCAGCAACTGCCGGCGTTCCTCTACCGGTCCCCGACGAGGCCTAATCGATCCCAAAAGGGCGGTTTCTGCCAGGCCGAACCTTGTACTAACATGCGCCGGCGCTCCAGCGAGCTTGGTTGCTCGCGGGTTGAGCGTGTACCGGCACGATGAGTTGACCGGGGATCTCGGAGGAAATGATGTACGCGATCATCCGCGCCGGCGGGAAACAATCAAAGGTCAGTGAAGGCGACGTGATCGACGTCGAGCGGCTCAAGGCAACCGGAGAGGTCACCTTCACCCCCTTGCTGATCGTCAAGGACGACGGCACGGTCGTTTCCGATGCGAAGAAGCTCGAAAAGGCCAAGGTCACAGCCGAGGTCGTGGGCGAGCATCGAGGCGACAAGGTCGAGGTGTTCAAGTACAAGAACAAGACCGGGTACCGCCGCCGCGCCGGCCACCGCCAGACGTACACCACCATCAAGATCAACAAGATCACACAGACTTCGAAGAAAAAGAAGAAGACAGCCAGCAAGGCCGCTGCCGAGGACAAGGCTGCGGCAGCCGAGGAGAAGTAGCTCATGTCAAAGACAAAATCGGGTGGCTCAACCCGGAACGGTCGCGACTCCGCGGCGCAGCGGCTCGGCCCCAAGGCCTTTGACGGCCAGTCGGTGACTGCCGGCTCGATCCTCGTTCGCCAGCGTGGCACGCGGATCCACCCCGGGCTCAACGTGGGTCGCGGTGGCGATGACACTCTGTTCGCCAAGATCGACGGTGTCGTCGAGTACGGCAGCCGTAAGGGCCGTCGTCAGGTGAGCGTCGTCGCCGGCGAGTAGTTGGGAAGCCCGCTAAGTGGCTTCCTTCGTAGATCAAGTAACCATCCACACTCGTGGTGGTTCCGGCGGTGCCGGAGTCGCGTCTTTCAAGCGCCAGAAGGGTAAGCCGCGCGGCAAGCCGATCGGCGGCAGCGGAGGTGGCGGTGGCGCGGTGATCGTGCAGGCAGACGAGTCGATGTCGACGTTGCTCCGCTACGCCAGAAAACCCCATTGGAAGGCCGCCTCGGGAACCCACGGAGAAGGGGAGCTGCGTCACGGCAAGTCCGGGGAGGACCTGATTCTCCTCGTGCCGCTCGGGACGCTGGTGCGAGGACTAGATGGGACCCTGCTCGCCGATCTAGTCGAGTCAGGGCAGAGCGTGATCATCGCAAAGGGTGGGCGCGCCGGGCGAGGCAACGCCTCTCTAGTCGGCCGTGGTCGGAAGGCTCCAACCTTTGCCGAGCAGGGCGAATACGGTGAAGAGGTGTCGGTAATCCTCGAGATGAAGCTCATCGCGGATGCCGCTCTCATCGGCTATCCCAACGCCGGCAAATCCACGCTCATCTCTCGCGTCTCCGAAGCCAAGCCAAAGATCGCCGACTACCCGTTCACGACCCTTGTACCCAGCCTCGGTGTCGTCGCCATCGGAGAGCACGAATTTGTGATGGCAGACATACCGGGCCTTGTCGAGGGAGCTGCCGACGGCAAGGGTCTCGGCCACGAATTCCTCCGCCACGTCGAGCGTGCCCGTGTCCTCGTCATCCTGCTGGATCCGACCCCGCTGCAGACCGAATCTCCTCGCCGGCAGTATGACGTCCTCGTCGGGGAGTTGGCCGAGCACTCGCCAGAACTCGCAGCGCGCCGGCGAGTGGTGGTTCTCAACAAAGCCGATGCGGTGGCTGATCTCGAGGAGCACATCGCGTGGGCCGAGAGTGAGGGCGTCGAGCTTCACACGATCTCCGGTATTACCGGCGAAGGAGTCCCCACCCTGCTGTATGCAGTCGCCGACGAGATCGAACGACACGTCAGGGAGGCGCCGGATCGTGCCGGGTTCGTCCTGCACCGTCCCCTGCCGGCGGCCTTCACGGTGTCACGGCGTGGTGAGGAATGGGTTGTCGCCGGTCGGGCAGCCGAGCGGGCTGTGAACCTCGATGACCTAACGGTTTCTGAAGCAGCAGACTTTGCAGCGAAGCGACTGTCGCGAATCGGTGTTGATACCGCCCTCGAGAAGGCGGGGGCAGTAGCAGGCGACGACGTCCGTATTGGCGATGTTGTCTTCACCTACAAGCCCCCTGACGATGAAGTGGAAGAGCTATGAGAACACCGGCAGCTGTAGATAAACCAATCGTTGTCAAGGTTGGCTCGTCCAACCTGGCTCTCGCCGAAGGCGGCATCAACCAGGAGGGCCTCACCAGGATCGTCCATCAGGTTGAGGCACTCTGGGACCGCGGACACCCCACTGTTCTCGTATCTTCAGGCGCGGTGGCCGCAGGTTTGTCGACAATGGGACTTACCGAGCGTCCGACAGACCTTCCCGGGCTGCAGGTCGCGGCTGCGGTCGGGCAGAGCAAGCTCGTTGAGCGATATGCCGCCAAGTTCGCAGAGCGAGATCGCATTGTCGGCCAGGTCCTCATCACCCGTGACGTCGTTGCGGGCCGGGGGCAATACCTCCACGCAAGGGAGGCGCTCGACCGGATGCTCGAATTGGGAATCGTGCCGATCGTCAACGAGAACGACACCGTCGTGGTCGACGAGCTCAAGTTTGGCGACAACGACCGGCTCGCCGCGATCGTCTCGCATCTTGTCGATGCCGCCCTGCTCGTGATCCTCACAGACACCCCGGGGCTCTACGACAACGATCCGCGGCTCGACGGCAAGGCCCAGCTGATCACTGCAGTGCGAGACACCGATGAAATCCTGGACGCCTTGCACCGCAGCAGAAAGGCCGGTTCCATGGGCTCCGGGGGCGTGGCGACAAAGATCGCTGCTGCCCGGATGGCAGCCTGGTCGGGCATCCCGACCGTCATCGCGTCGGCATCAGATCGAGATGCCCCGCTCCGGGCAGTCGAGGGCGAGGAAGTTGGGACCTGGATCGCTCCGCGCCAGGACAAATTGGCTGCTCGCAAGCTCTGGATTGCGTTCGGTCTTCCATCCTGGGGTCGGGTGATTGTCGATGATGGCGCCATTGCTGCGCTGCGCGATCGAGGAAGTTCTTTGCTTGCGGTCGGCGTCACAGGCGTTGACGGCATGTTCAGCGTCGGCGATGCGGTCGAGGTAGTGGATCAGGAGGGGAACCTGGTCGGAAAAGGCCTTACCCGTGTTGGCTCATCGATGTTGGCGCAGGTGGCGGGCAGGCATACGTCGGAAGTTGGCGGAGAGGTAATCCACCGCGACGACCTCGTGGTGCTTGTCTAGGAGTCGCCATTGGCCGGTTTCGAGGCAACGACTTCACCGTGAATGAAGCTAAACCACCCGTCGGGCTCGTCCGCCCATGCCTTCCAGCCGGCGGCGATCTCATCGATCTCGTGCCGTTCCGCCAACCCCAGCTGTATCGCCCTGTCGCGGAACCGCGGCAACGCGACTCGTTTTGCCCAGAGCGTCGCCCATTCGGTTCTTTCCGTGGCTTCTGCATAGGTCCAGGCCGAAGAAGTGACGGACCTGTCGGAGAACCCGGCTGCACGCACCCATTCCGGTAGACGGCGGCCGGCATCGGGCTCGCCCCCGTTGCAGCGGGCGACCTGGTGGTACAGATCAAGCCACTTCGATATGGCGGCGTAATGCGGGAAGTGAGTCATTGTGCCGTAGTCGGCGTCGCGCACCGCCACCAGCGCACCCGGCCGCAGGACGCGACGCACCTCGACGAGGGCGGCGACGGGGTCTCCGAGGTGTTGCAGGATCTGGTGTCCGTAAGCGGCGTCAAACGACGCGTCCGCAAAGGGCAGGTCATAGACCGAAGCGACGTGATATTCCAGGTTGGAGCGTCCCTCTTCGGCGGCGGCAGCGGCAACGACGTCCGGGCTGTTGTCGATGCCGACGACCTCGCCCTCGGATCCGATATGGTCGGCAAGACCAGCGGTTATCGATCCTGGTCCACATCCGAAGTCGAGGATCTGCATGCCGGAGCGGAGGCGGGGGAGCATGAAGGCGGCAGCTTCGGCCGCCGTCCGATCGGCATGAGCGGCGACTACCACAGGGTCGTGCCCGTGGGTGTAATGCTCCTCGATTTCCGTCATTGGGGAACAGTACATCGCCGATGAACCTGCAACGTCGAGCGGCTACCGTTGAATGTTATGACGGATCGACTAACTCAGCTCGAAGCGGGCACAGCAATACCCTATGGGGGAGACAAGGTCGTCTACGTGGGCGCCGACCTTGCCGAGGCTTACCAAGATGGGGACCACCTGGTCGTCGTTCAATCGACGGGTGATTTACTCCACGTCCCTGCCGGTGTTCACCGGACGGCAGCCGTCGCCGTCGATAGCGCCTCCAGAGCATTCGGTCACCTCGGCTCCGCAACCGATGACCAGATCACGGCCTTCTATCGGGCCTTCGCCGCACGGCTGGCCGACGACGGGGCTTTTGCTCCGATCGCTGCCGCCAACGAGCAAGATGTCAATCGAGCAAGAGAACGGGGAAGGTCGACTACCCGGCTCGTGCTGTCCCCAAAGATGCGGCAAGACATGATCGACGGTCTGCAGATCTGGGAGGCCGCACCTTCAGCCCGAAATCTGCCTCTGGAAACCATCAGCCATGATGGTTGGAAGGTCGATCTGATGCGTGCCGGTCTGGGCGTGGTTGGGTTCATCTTCGAAGGACGGCCCAACGTGTTCGCCGACGCCACCGGCGTGCTCCGCAGCGGGAACGCCGTCGTCTTCAGAATCGGCTCCGATGCTCTAGGTACCGCAAGGGCGATAGTCACCAACGCCCTCGATCCGGCGATCAGCGAGTCTGGTCTACCGGAAGGCGTGGTTTCGCTAGTCGATAGCCGGGAACGAGCAGCAGGGTGGGCGTTGTTCAGCGATCCCCGGCTAGCGCTCGCGGTGGCAAGAGGATCTGGAGCGGCAGTCGCACAACTCGGTGCCGTTGCCCGTCAGGCGGGTATCCCCGTCAGCCTGCACGGCACCGGAGGCGCCTGGATCGTTGCGGGAGAATCGGCCGATGCTGCCAAGTTTTCGGCGGCGGTGCAGAACTCGCTCGATCGCAAAGTATGCAACACCCTCAACACCTGTTGCATCGTCGAATCCCGGGCGCAGGACCTAGTCCCCGTGTTCCTGGACGCCATTGACCGGGCGGGGAAGGCCTGTGGCGCCATCGCCAAGCTGCATGCGACTCCGAATGTTGAGCAATACCTGCCCTCAAAATGGTTCGAGAAGGTGGAGATCGGCAGAGCGGAAGGCAACGTGCTCGAACCGCGTACCGAGCCCATTGCTGAGCATCGTCTCGGCCATGAGTGGGAATGGGAGGACAGCCCCGAGGTGACGTTGACGGTCGTACCCGATCAGGCGACCGCGGTCGGCCTTTTCAACGAGCAGAGCCCGAGGTTCGGGGCGAGTCTCATCGCAGAAACCGACGCCGAACACGATTCATTCTGGGAGACCATCGATTCACCGTTTGTCGGCAACGGCTTCACCAGGTGGATCGACGGGCAATATGCACTCAGCCGACCGGAGTTGGGACTGTCTAATTGGCAGGGAGGGCGACTCTTTGCTCGGGGCGGGGTTCTTTCCGGCGATTCCGTGTTCACGGTGCGCACCCGGGCAACGCAGACCGATCCCGACCTGAAACGGTGACCACCTGGCAGACTGCCGACGAAGTAGGCGAGGGCCTGCGGGGAGCGGGGTATCTGACCGACTCACGTATTGCCCAGGTCGTATTCCTCGCAACCAAGCTGGAGAAGCCCATCCTGGCCGAGGGTCCGGCCGGTGTTGGCAAGACCTCCCTGGCGCTGGCATTGTCGGCTGCAACGGGTCGACGCTTGGTACGTCTGCAGTGCTACGAGGGTCTCGATGAGGCGAAAGCGCTGTATGAGTGGAATTACCACAAGCAACTGCTGAGGCTCCAGACCGATGAGGGCAAGCGATGGCATGAGGTTGAAGGGGATATCTTCACTCACGAGTTCCTGCTCGAACGACCGCTCCTCGAAGCGATCCGTTCCGAC
>CAMYKI010000063.1 GCA_947258985.1 uncultured Acidimicrobiaceae bacterium | reverse complement strand
ATTTCTGCTTGACGGGCCAGAGCAGCCGCCGCGCCTTGTCGAGGTTGGCGTTGTCAGGCCAGCTGTTGAGTGGAGCGAAACGCTGGCCACCCGAACCCCCGCCGCCTCGGCCATCTTCGATGCGGTAGGTACCGGCGCTGTGCCACGTCATCCGGATGAGAAGCGGTCCGTAGTGGCCGTAGTCGGCCGGCCACCAGTCCTGCGACGATGTCATCACCTCTTCGATGTCCCGCTTCAGGGCGTCGAGGTCGACGTTCTTGAACGCCTCGGCGTAGTCGAAGTCCTCGCCCATGGGATCGGACATCGGTGAGTGCTGGTGAAGGACCCTGAGGTTCAACATGTTCGGCCACCACTTTTCGATGGCGGTCGTCCCGATCGTGGTGTGTGCACCCAGTACCGGGCATCTGCTCTCGTTCTCTGACATCGATTCCTCCTGGTGATTGAGGGTTGATTGGCTTTACTACCGGGGGTCTTGGTGTGGGGCTGGTCTCTGGTGTGCCGAACGGATCGGTCTCCGATTCATGCTCCTGTCGGGGGCGTGGCTGCCGTCTGGCACTCGGCGCAGCGACCCCAATAGACAACTTCGGCCTCATCGATCTCGTAGCCCGAGTCGTCGGCTGCGGTCAGGCACGGGGTGTCACCAACCGCACAGTCGACGTCGACCATCCTTCCGCAGGTGCGGCAGATCAGGTGGTGATGATTGTCGCCGACCCGGTCTTCAAAACGGGCCGGCGAGCCAGCAGGCTGGATGCGCCGGATCAGGCCCTTGTCGGCAAGGATCTCGAGGGCGTCGTACGTTGCCTGGCGGGAGATGGCACCGATCTCGAATCGGACGACCTCAACGATGTCGTTCGCCGTTCCGTGGGGCCGGGCCGACACCGCCCGCAGCACTGCCACACGCTGGGTGGTGACCCGCACGCCCTTCTGGCGAAGAAGATCAGCCGGTCTGAGGGATGACGTCGACGACACGATCGGATTGTCAAACAAACTCTGGACTGTGTCAAATATTGCCCCCTGCCTAGGAAACATCGGGACGAGAGATCAAACGGCAAACGCGTGAGATGCGCACGCTGCAGACGCTCCAAGCCTTCGATCGAAACACTCACACCATCATCGATGCCGAGCCGTGCCAGATACGCGTCAACGTTCGTCCTGAGACTGTCGCAGACCCAACCTTCGCCGCCACGCGCCCCATCGGCGCCTGACCCAAGGCGGGAACACGGAGGTAGGGTGGACGATAGGGACGGAAGTGAGGTGTCGAGCCGAGGAGAGTGCTGCCCGATATCGGCTCAATCTGTCTTGGTGCATGAAGCGCCAAGCTCACGAGGAGGGGCCATCCGTGTCATCCACAACAACTGAACACCAGTATTGGGAGGATCGCTCAGAGACCTTCGACGAGGACACCTCGTACATTGTTGGAGAGGACCTGAACGACGAGATCAAAAGCTGGCTGCAGAACCAGTTCACACCGTTGGATGCCGTGTTGGAGCTGGGCTGTGGGACCGGCGCTTTCTCAGAAGCGGTAGCCCCGCTCGTGAAAGACCTGATCGCCACCGACATGAGCGAGCCGATGCTTCACCAGGCTGAGGCCAAGCTTGGAGGGCACAGAAACGCTCGGTTCCAGAAACAAGACGCCTACAAGACCTCTTTCGACGAAGCAACGTTCGACGCCGTGCTCATGGTCAACCTCCTTCATATCGTCCATGATCCCGCCGTGATTCTCGAAGAATGCAGCCGGGTGGTGAGGGACGGCGGCAAGATTGTCGTGGCCGACATCACGTCGGAGGGAACCCCATTGCTGGCGGGAATCCAGTTGGGGCTGCGCTATCTGAGAAGGTGGGGTCGTCCGCCGGCTTCGAACCGAAACTTGAGCCTCGACGAGTTGGTGCGCCTGACGCAAGAGGCCGGGTTCCAGGTGAAGGATGAAGTGCTCATCGGGACAACGGTCAAAGCTGCCTGCTTGATTGGCTACAAACAAGGTCGGCCAACGCCTGACAATTAGCAGCGCTCGGGCGCATCGAAAATCCCCCGGTTCGTGAAGGGGTTCGGCGAGGCCACGATCTCATTGCTCGACCGGAGTTGCCGCAAGGGTCGGGCGGCGGACCTTCGGCCGGGCCAGCCACCATACGGCGACGATCGTCAGCACCGGGTAGGCGATGGTGATGCTGCCGAAGATGGCGGCGCCGGCGGTGTCACTCAATTCCGGTTCCAGCATCAGTTCGATGAGCATGTTGACCAGGTAGTGGAGAATCATTGCCGGTATGACGCTGCCGGTTTTGACCGTGAGATAGCCCCATGCAATGCCCACTGTCGTGGCCATGATCACTTCGAACACGACCTGCGATGGTTCTCGCAGTACCAGATTGGTGAAATGCATGAGTCCAAAGAACACGCCGCTGACAGCGATGGCGACCCAAGGGTGGTACCGCTGCTGGAGGTTCGTGAGCATGAGGCCGCGGAAGGCGAGTTCCTCCCAGATGCCGGGCACCAGCGCCAGGATCACAATGAACCAGCGAGCATCGTTGATCCAGTAGTTGGGGTTGATCTCCAGCGCCCCGAGAGATGCGCCGGCGCCGATCAGCAATGCGACCAGGATCGCCGCGGAAGCTGCTGTAGCCATTACCGTCAGCCGCGGAGCGTCCCCGGGAACGAGACGGATGCGCCGGAGGTAGCGGAGGAGCCAGGGTGGGTCCCGGCGGTAGCCGAATAGGAACGGCAGGATGATCAGCACCACCAGCACGCCGCAGATCGTTCGGAATCCGAAGTCGATGAACCTCAACCACAAGTTCCAGCCCACCACAGCAGCCACGCGTTCCTGAAAGTCAACCAGGTGCGTGAGTTGCAGGCCCAATCCTGTCAGCACGGTGATGGCTACCGACCCGGCAATCGGGTGTTCCCCCAGCCATGTCGATCCTCTTGCGCCATTCGGGTCGAGCTGAGTCCGGGTGATCATTCTCTGTCCAGCGTATTGCGTTGGCGTGAGCACTTCCAGACCAACGAGTTGGTTCGCGTTCTGTCCGGCGAGGCCCACGCGGACCTGCCGGGGCAGGTCCGTTGGCAGCTTCATGCGGAAGCTGCACTACTCCAGAGTCGCGCCGGCAACGTCTCCGCCTGTACTCGGATCGACCATGAGCCGGGCTGGGCCGCTAGCTCCCGACTGCCCAGAGCTCATTCAACGCGACGATCTCGTGATCGATGCTTACGCCGTCCGGCCGAGGCTTGCGTGCCGGGTTGTACCAGCAGGTAGCGATCCCGAAGTTGTTGGCGCCGGTGATATCTGACGAGAGACTGTCACCGACCATCAGAGCAGTTGGCTTGGCGGGTCGGCCAAGAGCCTCGAACGCCAATTCGAAGATCGCGGCATCTGGCTTGGATACGCCCACCTCCCCGGAAATCACGATGGCGTCGAACAGCGGCTCGAGCCCGAGGCGAACAACACGGGCCCGCACAACTTCTCCCAATCCGTTTGTCACGAGCCCCAATGCTGCCTTCTGGCTGAGCCGGTCCAGGACGTCGCGCGCCCCTGGATACAACTCGCCATAGGCACCCATGCCGACCACGTACTCGTCGGCCAGCAATCCTGGATCGGCCGCTAGACCGGCCGCGGCGACCAGATCCCCGAAGCGCCGTGCTTGGACTTCATTCGGGGTGAGCTCCTGGCGAACGACGGCACCCCACAACGCATCGTTGATCTCGGAGAAGGTCTCCCAATACTGGTTCGGTTCTGCAACGCCACCCTTGGCCAATGCGTATTCGAATGCCACAGGCTCGCAGCTGGCTGCATCGAACAGGGTGTTGTCGAGATCAAAGAGCAGGGTCGTGTAACGCATGGAATCAGCGTAGGGGAGTCTCGACCGGGATCACTCCCTCACGAATCCCGGAAGAAGGTACCGGTCGCCGCCCACATCTCCTCGGTACGATCGATGCGTTCCGTGGCTCCGGCTTGCTGTTGGGCGGCGACCTCCATGACGAGCAGCTCGGCAAGAGCAACCGCCGGCAATGAGCTGTCGAAGGGTCCAATAGCGGGGACGTCAACGGCAATCCACCGCTCCGTGATCTGAGCCAGTGGAGAGAGCGGACCATCGGTGATCGCGAGAACGTTGCCTTGCGCGTCTGCGAGGACGCGAGCGGCACGAACTACCGAGTTGCGGTAGCGCGGGAAGTCGATAACCACCAAGAGGTCGTCGGGGTGCGTGTCTGCAAGGTCTCTTCCGAGATTCCGTTCCTCGAGGAGACTCACACCCGGACGCACCATGCTGAGCCCACTGACGAGTGAATGTGCTCCTGCTCGAGAGGTCTCTCCGGAGAGCACGAGGACGCGCCCAGCCTTGGTGAAATGGGTTGCCAGCTCGGAGAGGCGCCCGCGATCGACCGCGGCAAAGACCGAGTCCATTGACTGCTCAATGGCTTGTCGCGCCGTATGACCGCTGGGACTGCGGCGAATGCGAGCACTCGGTCTGTCGAGCTGAGTCGACAGTTCACGACGCACGTGGTCCTGTAGCCGGGGATAGCCCTCGAAGCCGAGCTTGGTGGCAAACCTCACAATCGAGGGTCTGCTGGTACCTACGGTCTCGGCGAGATCGGAGACGGTCCCAAAGGCAAGCAGGGTGGGCTCGGCAATGACTGCCTCGGCTATGCGGCGCTCGGTTGGCGTGAGCCGATCACCGTTGGCGGCGATCAGCTGGGAGAGTGACTCAGGAGACATCTGAGCAATACGTTACAACCCTTGCCCAGGCATGTACAGATGTGTACGCTGCTGATGGTGACCCAAGCGGAGGTTTTTGTGAAAGCCAGGAACAAGTACGTACCTTCGGAACGTGAACAGGCCTTCCTCGACACAGTCGAGAATCCGAAGTACGACCGGCAGATCAGCAACGGCCTGAAGATGTTCTTCGAGGGGCGTGAGCCCGAGGACATGAGAGGCTTCTACTCGGAAGCCGAGATCGAAGCCCTCAGGGCGGTCCAAGGCACCGAGCGTGACGTCGAGAGACGTATGCCGGTGAAGGTCACCCGCCACTACTTCGAGCTGGCGAAGAACAGCAAGCCTCTGCAACGCCTGGTCAAGGCCAGCACCGATGAAACCCAAGATCTCGCCGGCTCGGAGGACCCCGGCTATCAGATGGACTTCAGCCCGGTGGAAGGCCTGCTCCACAAGTACGAGATGGGCCTGATGTATGTGATCTCGACATGCTCGGCACACTGCCGCTTCTGTTACCGGGAAGAGTTGATTGCACGCAAGGAAGTCGAACGCCAGGACGGTACGGTCGCCAAGAAGGGTCTTGCCCAGATCGACGAGGTGACCGACTACGTTCGAGCCCACAACGAGATCGTTGCTGCCAACGGCGGTCGGCACCCCGATACAGGCCGGGAGAAGCTCCGCGAGATCCTGCTGTCCGGGGGTGATGCCATGGCGCTTCCCAACAGCAAGATCGCCGCTTGGTTGGCTGCCCTGGCTGAGGCCGGCATTGAATCCATCAGGCTCGGCACGAAGGAGATGGCCTTTCATCCCGACCGCTTCGACGATGCATTCCTCGACATGATGGACAACTTCCATGAGGCCTACCCGCATGTCGGGTTCCGCCTCATGATCCATTTCAACCATCCCGACGAGTTCCTTGCCAAGGACAGGGACGGGAACTACATCGAGAACGACAATGGCACTCTGAAGTGGGTTCCGGCAACCCGGCGCGCCATGAACGCGGTGGTGGCACGCGGTTGGATCAGCGTCGAGAACCAGGCGCCGATCATCAAGGACATCAACGACGATCCCGATGCGCTGCGCATCATGCAGCGGGCGCTGAAGCGGGTCGGGGTAGAGAACCACTACTTCTTTTGTGGGCGCGATATTGTGGCCTATAAGGCATTCAACGTCCCGATCGAGAGGGCGTGGCAGATCCTCAACGAGTCGCAGAAGGGCCTATCAGGCGTGGAGAACCATGCGCGACTGTCGATAACCCACTACAAGGGAAAGACCGAGGTCGCCGCAGTCACCAACGAGCCGATTCCCGGGATCCCGGGCACCGAGAACGGTGTACTGATCTTCAAGATCCTGCGCAACGCTCTCGACGCGAAGGATCGCGGCAAGGTGTGCATAGTCGGGCGGAACCCGGAGGCCATCTGGTTCGATGACTACGCCGATCGCGTGATCTATGACGAGGCCGGGCTGTACGAATACGACCGGGTGGCTCATCTGCGCGAGACGCCGCTGTCGATTGGAGTCGCGGGTAGGTAGGAGGATGTTGAATTACGCCAGTTCCGGCTCATCAGCGAATCAGCCCTGTTGTAGACCCGTCCGTTCCGATAACGCCCCGGTCACAACCGCGCCGATTGGGCAGACTGACATTGCTCAATACCCTCCTAGAGCGAAAGGCGGAGCCCGAGAATGATCGATAAACGGGTCGAAAGCGTCGCCGAGGCAGTGGCCGACATCCCTAACGGCGCCACTGTGATGATCGGCGGATTCGGCGAGGCCGGCAGTCCCATCGAGCTGATCCATGCGTTGATCGATCAGGGGGCGAAGGACCTGACGGTGGTGAACAACAACACCGGCAGCGGCGAAGTCGGCCTTGCTGCTCTGATCAAAGCGGAACGAGTGGCCAGGATGATCTGCTCGTTCCCGCGCACGGCCAACTCGACTGTGTTCCCCGAGTTGTATCGGGCAGGAAAGACCGAGCTCGAGTTGGTTCCGCAAGGCACGCTTGCCGAACGGATTCGGGCAGGCGGCGCCGGGATTCCGGCGTTCTACACGCCGACCTCCTTCGGGACGCCGCTCCAGGCATCGAAAGAGGTGCGCAGCTTCGGGGGCCGAGAGTACGTGATGGAGCACGGTCTTGTCGCCGACTTTGCACTCATCAAATGCGAAAGGGCCGACCGTTACGGGAACCTCGTCTACAACAAGACCGCCCGCAATTTCAGTCCGGTGATGGCGACGGCCGCTACCACCACCATCGTGCAGACCAAGAAGATCGTCGAACCAGGAGACCTCGAACCCGAGGCGGTGGTCACGCCGAGCATCTTTGTGCATCGCATCGTGACTGTTCCCGCCCCGTTGATCGAAAGCGAACTCGTAGCTGCAGGAGCGACCTACCCATGACAACGACGCAAGCGCTTGGCTGGACCAGGGAGCAGATGGCGCAACGAGCCGCGGTCGATATCCCCAATGGGGCCTATGTCAACCTGGGCATCGGGATCCCCGAGTTGGTGGCCAAGTACGTTCCCGAGGGCCGCGAGGTCATCTATCACACCGAGAACGGGCTGCTCGGCATGGGTCCCACACCCGGGCCCGGGGAGGGAGACCCGGAGCTGATCAATGCCGGGAAAAGGCAGGTGACGTCGATTCGAGGAGCGGCCTTCTTCCATCATGCAGACAGCTTTGTCATGATCCGGGGAGGCCACATCGATCTCTGTGTGCTCGGAGCCATGCAGGTTGCCCAGAACGGTGATCTCGCCAACTGGTCGACCGGCGCTCCTGATGCAATCCCCGCGGTTGGGGGAGCGATGGACCTGGTTGCCGGTGTCAAGACGATCCACGTCATTACCCAGCACACGACCAAGACCGGTGAGCCCAAACTCGTCGCCTCCTGCACCTATCCGCTCACCGGCCCAGGGGTCGTCGATCGGATCTACACCGATCTTGCCGTGATCAACGTTGGCCCGGAAGGGTTCCACGTCATGGAGCTGGCTCCCGGGGTGACATTCGACTTTGTGAAAGAACGCACCGAGGGCAATCTCGTGCCCGCGGCCAGCTTCGTGTCCGAAACCGAGTAGGAGTCGTCATGACTGCTCATGCAAAGTTTTCTGCGAGTCGTAGCGAGGAGCTCTACGAGCGAGCGAAGACGGTTCTTCCCGGCGGGGTCAGCCGCAACACGGTGCTTCGTTCGCCCTACCCGCTCTACGTCGATCGTGCCGAGGGGTGTCACGTCACCGACATCGAAGGCGTGACGCGAATCGACTTCGCTAACAACATGGCGTCGCTGATTCACGGCCATTCCCACCCTGTCGTGAACAAGGCTGTAATCGCCCAGTTGCAGCGGGGGACTGCTTTCAGCATCGCCACCGAGGTCGAGATCGTCTATGCCGAGCACCTCTGCAGCCGCAACGGCCATTTCGAAAAACTGCGATTTGTGAACTCCGGCACCGAAGCCGTGATGGCCGCTCTGAAAGCAGCCCGGGCCTACACCGGGAGAGCCAAGATCGCCAAAGTCGAAGGTGCCTATCACGGCGGCTACGACTATGCCGAGGTCAGCCAGACGTCGACACCGTCCAACTGGGGCAAGGATGACAATCCGGCGAGTGTGCCGGTTGCACACGGCACACCGGCCAAGGCACTCGAAGACGTCGTGGTCATACCTTTCAACGACCCCGACAAGGCGAAGTCCATTCTCGACCGGCACGGTCATGACATCGCATGTGTTCTTCTCGATGTGTTGCCACATCGCGTCGGTCTAGCCCCGGCCAAGCCGGCGTTCGTGGAGATGCTTCGTGAGTGGACCGACCAAAACGAAGCATTGCTCATTCTCGATGAGGTGATCACGTTCCGATCCAAATACGGCGGCGCGCAGGAGTGGTACAACCTCGAGGCCGACATCACGGCGATGGGCAAGATCATCGGTGGAGGATTCCCGGTTGGGGCGCTTGCCGGCAAGAACGACATCATGGATGTGATGAATCCACTGGCATCAAACCTCCGGTTCCCTCATTCAGGTACGTTCTCGGCCAATCCGGTCACGATGACGGCCGGTCTAGCGGCGATGCAACTGTTCGATCGTCCCGCCGTTGAGCGGCTGAATGAGCTCTCGACCAGGGCGCGATCTGGAATCGAGGAGGTCATCCGGACGACAGGAGCCCGCGCCTGCGTCACCGGGGGTGGTTCCATGCTTCGTCTTCACATGAAGCCCAAGCTTCCCAACAACTATCGCGAGGCATTCAGCACGCCGGAGGAGAAGTGGCGGCTGTCGTTCATGCTCGACCACCTCTCCGACTCGGGCTTCATCACGATCAACACCTGTGCGTTCACCATGTCGACGGCGATGGGCGAATCGGAGATCGATTCCCTGGTCGATGCCATAGAGATCGGGTTCCGCAGGCTGGCCGCTGATCGCTAGAGGGTGTACCCGTAGGCTCGCTCGAGCCGATCAGGCCGGCTCGAGCAGGACGGCAAGACCCTGGCCGACGCCGATACACATCGTGGCAAGCGCTCGCTTTCCTCCCCGCCTCTGGAGCTCGAGCGCAGCAGTTCCGGTAATCCGGGCCCCGCTCATACCGGTGGGATGCCCCAGCGCTATTGCCCCGCCGTTGGGATTCACATGTTCTGCATCGTCGGGGAGACCGAGGGCCCGCAAGCTGGCAAGGGACTGAGAGGCAAACGCCTCGTTGAGTTCGATGATGTCCATGTCGGTGATCTCGAGCCCGGTGCGCGCCAGGAGCTTCTCAGTTGCAGGAATCGGACCGATCCCCATCAGCCGCGGCGGGACTCCGGCGACGGTGGATGTGACGATCCTGGCGATCGGCTCGAAGTTGTTGGCCTCGATCGCCGTCTCGGACGCCACCATCAATGCCGCTGCCCCATCGTTGATGCCTGATGAATTGCCGGCGGTGACGGTGCCGCCGTCGCGGAAGGCAGGTCGAAGTCTTCCGAGGGTCTCGAGCGTTGTCGTAGGTCTCGGGTGTTCGTCCACGTCAACGACGTCCGGGTCGGCTTTCCGACGCGGAACGGTTGCAGGGACGATCTCGACGGCATGCCGGCCATGAGTTGCTGCGTCGGCGGCACGCGTCTGAGAACGAAGCGCAAACGCGTCCTGATCTTCTCTGCTGATCTCGTACTCAACAGCCACGTTTTCCGCCGTGATGCCGAGGGCATCTGTATGCCCCATCTCCTTCATCTTCGGATGCACCAGCCGCCAACCGAGCGTTGTGGACTCGATGTTGGCGCGGGTCGGATATGCGGACTCGGCCTTCGGCACAACAAAGGGAGCTCGCGACATCGACTCCACGCCACCGGCGATGATCAGGTCGGCGTCGCCCATCGCGATCGCTCTGGCCCCGTCGATGACTGTCTGCATCCCGGAGCCACAAAGGCGATTCGTGGTGGATCCCGGCACCGACTCCGGTAGTCCCGCAAGCAGCGAAGCCATCCGGGCAACATTGCGATTGTCCTCACCGGCCTGGTTCGTGCAACCCAGCAGAACGTCATCGACCGTCGCCCAGTCCACCGAAGGGTGTCTACGTATCAGGGCCTCGAGCGGGACTGTCGCAAGATCGTCGGTGCGAACCGGCGCCAACCGGCCGCCATACCTACCGATCGGGGTGCGCACGTAGTCGACGATGAACGCGGTTCGTGACATCACTTCTCCTAGCGGGATCCGAAAAGTATATCGGTGAGCGATCGCGGCTCTGCTGACTGGTGTTCGAAGTAGAAGGGGGAGGACATCCGGCTATCCGCGCGATACGCCGCGCAGCGGAGCTTCTAGGTTCATAAAGGGGACGTGTCTTCAGCGATCGCCGGCGGCTTGAAATGACCGAGGTCGTCGAGCACATCAACCGGCGACGCTGTCCGCGACAAACCGCACAACGGCGGCGACCAACTCGGAGCCGGCGAGAAGCTCGTAGTCGTTGTGGTCGGCACCCTCGACCACCACGAGCTCCTTGGGCGGGGAAGCCAGCTCGTGGATGGTCCTGCTCTGGACCGGAGGAACGATGGAGTCTGTGCTGCCGGCTATCACCAGAACCGGTGACGCGACTCCACCAATTCGATCGCGCGATGGATAGGTGTCGCGCAGCAGTGCTCGCACAGGGAGGAATGGGTAATGCACCGCCGCAACATCCGCCAGCGAAGTGAACGGTGAGCGCAATATCAACGCTACTGGCGGCTGCTCAACCGCCAGGCCGATGGCCACGGCAGCCCCGAGCGACTCGCCGAAAAGGACGACTTCGTGCCCGGGCGCCTCTTCTCTGACGAAGGAGGTGGCAGCCTTTGCGTCGAGCGCCAGCCCCCTCTCGCTGGGGTGCCCGGGGTTGCCGCCGTAGCCGCGGTAGTCGACCAGCAGTACCCCAAAGCCTTCCTCGGCCAGCTTTGCCCCCAGCGGAGCGCGGTCGCTGCGGTTGCCTGCATTGCCGGGAAGCACCACAACGACCGGTTTGTCGAGTTCGGGAGACGAGTACCAGGCGAGAAGGTCGAGACCGTCTGCGGTCGCGATTACCTGCTCCGACCATCCCGGCAGGACATCGGCGATCGGAGGAACCTGTCCGCTCGGCAGATAGATCAACCTACGTTGGAAGAACCAGAGACCAGCAACCAAGATTGCAGCAACAGCGAGCAGCCAGATCAGCAACCTCTGCCACCTCACTCGCATACCCGGACGGCGATGAGTTCGCAGCCCCACTCAGAGTTCATCAAACCTCCATAAGCCGGCGGTGCGGGCGGCCGCATAGGCAGCGTCCATTTCTTGTCTCGTGACGCGGCGATTGACGTCCCGGTAGCGGTCGTTAGAGGAGACACGGTGCTCGGGACGGTACTGGCCCATGATGTTGATGAATGTGTCGGGAGAGATCTCTGTGGCCAGCCACCTGACAATCTCGGTCGTCTCGTCGAGCTGCCCCGGCATGACGAGATGTCGCACCAATACACCGCGTCTGGCGATTCCGTTGGGGTCCAGGCGCAACACACCAACTTGCCGGTGCATTTCGGCAATGGCTGCCCGAGCAACGTCCGGGTAATCGCCGGCTCGGGCCAGACGGCGGGACGTTGTTTCCTCCCAGAACTTGAAGTCGGGCATGTAGATGTCAATTAAGCCATCCACCAACTGCAGCGATGCGATCGAGTCGTAAGCGCTGGTGTTGTAGACGAGGGGTAGCCGTAGCCCTTGCGGTACGGCGAGGGCGATTGCCTCTACCAATTGCGGCACAACGTGTTCCGGAGTCACGAAGTTGATGTTGTGACAGCCTGCGTTCTGCAGCCGTAGCATCAGATCTGCGATGGCTTGTGGCGCTAACTCGTGACCGGCCGCAGCCTGCGATATGTCCCAGTTCTGACAGAAGACGCAGCGGAGATTGCAGAATGCGAAGAAGATGGTGCCCGAGCCGCGGCTGCCGCGCAGGCAATCCTCCTCCCCGAAGTGAGCAAACGCGGAAGCTACCCGAGCCTGCCGACCCGTATGGCACGTCGCTGTCTGGTTCTCGAGACGATTGACATCGCAATGGCGCGGGCAGACTCGGCACCTCTCCAGCTCGCCCAGCGCTAGGTCCACCCGAGCGGCTAGCTCGCCGGAGCGCCATAGGGCCAGGTAGGCCGGCTCGAAGTCTTCGATGATGAAACGGTCACCGACCCCGAGTGCGTTCGATCCCATGCCCCCAGCGTATCCCAAGGTTGATGCAGATCGATGTCGAAGAGGGAACGCTTGCAGCGGTTCTGAGTGTCTCGCCCTATGCGCCGACGAGGGTGGTGAGCAGGAAGCCGGCGAGCGCAGCAAGACCAACGAATCCGCCCGATCTGTGTAGCGCCTCGGGCATCATCGTCTGTGTGATCACGGTGAGCATGGCTCCCGCTGCCAGGCCCTCGACAACGGCGAAGACCTGGTGGGGCACCGCTTGGAAGACGACGCTGCCTGCTGCGGCACCTAGACCAGTCACGAGTATCACCGAACCCCACAGAACCCCGATCTTGCGCCACTCAAACTCCTGTTCGCGCATCCCGACGGAGCTGGAGAGGGCTTCCGGATAGTTGGAGAGGAAGATTCCAACGAGAAAGGATATGCGCAACGCATCCGCGGTGGCACCTATGACGAGCGATTCCGGAATGCCGTCTAGCAGCAGCCCGAGCCAGATTGCCATGGGCGCGCCATGCATCGCTTTGGCGGCCACAGTCGGCGCCAACTCGCCACGTCGCACGGCCGCCAACACTCGACGTCGGACGCCGGCGACCTGTTCGGAGTCGAGCCCGTGGTCCCGTTCTAGGTAATCGGCGATACGGGGGCTTCCGACAAACTCGGCGATCGCCGTGGACATCGCGGGATAGCGAACAACCAACTCCTCGAAGTCCGAACGCAACAGCACCCAGGCCTCGCTTGGGGTTTGGGCAATGGCAGTGGCGGTGTGACGCATCCCAGTGACGAACGAGAGCAAGCCAAATTCCTCACCCTCTTGAAGCAGGATGCTGTCGTCGGATTCGCCGCTGGCATCGACGAGGGCAACGTCGCCGTCCGCCAGCACGTACATGCGGTCCGATGCCTCCCCGGGTCGGAAGAAGACGTAGCCCGTCTCATGCTCTTCGCGGAACATGAGATCTGCCACCAGGTTCAGGAGGTCAGGGGAACAGTCGCGGAAGACCTCCACGTCTGCCAGGTGATCGAGGAGCTGCTCACTGGGGGTGGTTGCCGCGATCTCGACGAGCTGCGGAAGCCGCTCTATTCCCTCCGCTTGCACCTGCTGTATCCACGATGCGATGTCGTTCTCAGTGATCTCTGGATGGCGACTCCTCACTGTGTCGATTAGGTCATCGCTGCATGCCTCGGAGCGCAGGCGCGCCGTAAACCCCGGGCAGACGCCGAGGACGCTGCGAAGTCGGCTGCGGCTGAGCCGGAGGACCTCGCTATCGACGCTGGCTGTTGCGGTTGAGCTGTGTGGCGTGCCGCTGACGAATGCCAGGTATCCGAATGCCTGATGGGGCCGCAACTGCGCAACGCCGTCAATAGTGGCGAGCGCAACCTCGCCTTCGGCGAGGATGTTGATGTGCTCGCACGGGTCATCGTGGCGGTAAAGCGTCTCCCCGCCAGCGAGGCGCTCGGAGCGGAATGCTCGAGCGATCTCGTCGAGTTCTCGTTCGGGAAGGCCTTCGAAGAAATCGATCCTCTCCAGGTCGCTGAGGATGTCGCGAATGCGACTCTGCTCCCGATCGCGGAGGAAGGTGATCGACGTTGATGCTTTACGGAGAAAGCCACCCCGAACATTGATCGTTCGGTTCAACGCTTCGAAGGCGAGCCCGCCCGCCACCGCGCCCATTGCCAGCCAGCCGAACTCCTCCCGGTCGATAGATGGAGCCACGATGTCGATGGTTACCGCAGACAGCAGCGCCCCAGCCCCGAATGCAGTGAGAAGTCCGAGGACGAAGTTTGTCGGCTTCCACAGCCGAGCCGTAATCGCGCCGAGGCCCAGCGACGAGGCCGAGACCGCGCCAAGCAAGAATGCGCTCGCAACTTCGATCACGACGACATAGTCGCACGATCTGGGGTGAATGTCATTGGTTCGCGTACTGTCCTATGAGGGCCACAACTTGTGGCCTTGACTACGACGGTGCAGGTCGGAGGATTTCTCGACCGATCGGTCGCAGGGAACTCAGATCGCGTTCTTCCAAACCCCATTGGTCGGCGCGAACCGCAGACTCCTCTCGACGTCGCTGGGTCACTCGTGGACCCGCGCAGCCTATCGGCCTCAGGCGGGTCGCTTGGGCGGCGCTGAGGTGGGTTCATCGTTCTGAAGGCTTAGGGCCACAACCAGGCGGGCGAACCGGATTCCCGCCTTCCTGGGCCCTGGCGTTGCCCTGCATACCGGACAATCGAGGGCGCGGCACGACTCTCGACCCATCGTCCGGTTCGCATCGGTGAGGTTGATGTGTCAGGCCGAGTGAGGACGGTGATGAAGACTTGCCGACGTCGTTGGGATATGCGCTGAGTCACTCGAGCCGATGCCATCAGCGACGGGGAGACCCACTGTCGGCCAATCTGCCGGCACTGCGGACCTGAGGGTCGAATAGGCCATTCATCGAGCTGATGCCCTCTCGCTTGCAGATCGGTGCGCTGGAGACGACGATGCAGCAGGAAGCGACGAATGAGATGCCCGCGACCGAGGTCCGTGATGCGGCTCCATGCGAACCCGCCCACGGCGACCGGAGCGGTAGTCCGCCTACGATAGGATCGGCGTGACCTTTGCGAGGATAAATGACAGAAGAGAACCCGACGCGGGATCGCGATGACCTAGAGGCTCGGTGGGCCGCCCTGCAAGCCGAGAACGAACGCCTACGGACGCAACTGGACGGAGCAACCGAAGTGGCACCTACAAACAGCAGGGTCCGAAGCACCATCAGTCTGACACTCGTGGTTCTCGCCGTAGTTGTTGTGGTTGCCGGGGTTCTTGCGGCCTTTGTGCAGACCACCATTGCGAATGAAGACCGGTTTGTAGACACGTTCGCCCCTTTGCCGCAGAATGAGGCGGTGGCCGTGGTCCTGTCGGAACGGCTGGCCGACGAGTTGGTCACCAACGGGGGAGTGGCCCAATGGATCGAGGGAGCGCTACCCCCAGACCTAACGTTCCTGGCGGTTCCCGTCACGCAGGGGGTCTACACCCTGACTGCCGACACGGCCGAGACAATCATCACCTCTGACGCCTTCGCCGGGATCTGGCAGGCCGCATTGCGGGTCTCACATGTTTCGGCGTCTGCGGTGCTGTCGACGGGGGGGAAGGTTTCCATAGATCTGAATGAAGCCGCTCGGCAGGTCGTCTCGGAGCTTGAAGACCGGGGCGTCACCGTCCTGTCCGATCTGGAGATCGAGTTGCCTGAGATCGTTGTCTTCGAGAGCGAACAGGTGGCGAGCGTTGCCGCCCCTCTTGAAATCATCGATACGCTGGGCTGGTTCGTCCCGCTGATTGCTCTGATCTTGATCACCGGTGCGATTTGGTTGTCTCTCAACCGCCGCCGAACCATCGCCGCCATCGGGTTCGGGACGGCGCTCGGGCTTCTCCTTACACTTGTCATCGTTCGTCTGATTCGTGCCGGGACAGTCGCCGCTATCGACGACGAGAGCCTACGGGCTGCGGCCGAAGCCGTGTGGGACACGACTCTTCGGTTCTACCGCCAGTCGATGTGGGCTCTCATCCTTCTCGCCCTGATCGTCGGTTTTGCGGCGTGGATTGCAGGACCGTCCGCACGAGCCGGCCGCACCAGGGAATGGTGGAACCACACGATTGCCCGCTGGCAAGGGTCCGGCGCGGAAGTCCCAACCGGCGTCGTCGCCGGGTTCGTCGCATCCTGGAAGCGACCGCTCCAGTGGGGGACCATGGGCATTGGGCTTCTGTTCCTCCTACTCGGACCCGATCCTTCTGTTTGGTCTGTAGTGATTCCCGCCGTTGTGGTCCTTGCAGTTGTTGCCAGCCTCGAAGTCATCGCCGGACCCGAGTCATGATGCAAGAGTGTGAGGGGTACGGCTGACCAGGTCGCCGGTTGGGGACGCTGCGCGTGACTCACCGGCCGGTCACCAACGGTCAGCATGGCGACGGTCGTATCTAGACGTTCGTCCGAATCACGAGCACAGCGATTGGCGAATAGATGACCTCAGTCAGGCAGGATGAGAGTCCCGGACTCGTCGGTCTCCAGTGTCCTCTCGAACAACTCTTCGTAGTCATCGATGGCCGCCAGCATCTGGGCGTACGAGGGTGGTTCTGTTGCAGCAAGGATCGCTGATTCCCCGGGCTCGAGGCGCTTGGTGAGATCCTCGAGCATCTGGTGCGAGAATCCCTGATCGGTCACCTTCCCCGTGATGGCTCCGGCCGCGGCTCCCACGGCCGTGCCCGCCAACAGCGAAGGTGGGAAGACCACGCCAATAACTGCACCGACCAAAGCACCGCGCTTCGCACCTTTGCCGGGAGTGAGGTCTGCCTGTTGCGAGATTGTCAGTGCGCCGGTTCGTTCCCGTACCAAGACGGCGGCGTCGACGAGGTCAATTGTGCCCGCCTTATCCAACTTCATGAGATCCCCGAGCTTCGCCTGCGCTTGGTAGAGGTTCGGATAAACGGCGGCGACGAGCTTTACCTGAGCGTCTTCTTCAGACATGATGTGGCTCCTTCGGTAGTGAGTATCTGCCGGCTACCTTCGAATGTAGTCGAATATCGACTTCCGATCGTTCGCCCGACTGCGGTGGCTGCGACCAATTCCGTGGTTCGGTTCGGCGCCGGAACGGTGAGAAGAACGCAATTCTGTCGTGCCCGCAAGTCGGAGATGATCTGCCGGCGGTAGCCCCTCGAAGCAGCGTCGGCAACTCGGGTTGAAGAGAGGCAAGTCGCTACTCTCTGCGCATGCGGAGACCGGCAGGACGAT
>CAMYKI010000062.1 GCA_947258985.1 uncultured Acidimicrobiaceae bacterium | reverse complement strand
GTATCCCAAACTCCCGTGCGACAACCGAGCCGTGAGTCATCAGCCCCCCCAGCTCCATCACGACTCCGCCGGCCGCAAGGAAGAGCGGGGTCCAAGCAGGGTCGGTTGCATGGCATACGAGGATCTCGCCCGGGGCGACCCGCTCCCTTGATGGATCGGAGATCACGTGCACTGTCCCCTCGACCACTCCGGGTGACACCGGATCCCCGGTCAGATCACTCGAGTCATCAGGATTGACCTCCACACTCTCGTAGAACGCCCGACCATCGCTGAGAAGGAGACTGGGAAGCTGACGTCTCCTCTCCTCCCTCTGCATGGCAGCCCTCCTATCGCGTACCAGGGTCTTCCATGACCCATCCACCGCCGGCGGGCCGAGCCTCAACTCGTCTGCCTTGAGGTAGAAGACATCCTCTGCTTTCTCGAGAGTTCCCTCCTCAACCAGGCCGTGTCCGCTCTCCAGCATCGCCTCCCTCACCAACCCTTTCACGCGTACCATGTTGAACTTGGGACTCTCCCGCAACCCGGTGAGGGCCCTCATCCTCATGGCGAGCCACGATGCAAGCCGAGACTTCGGCAGGCCCAGGCGGGTGCCTCGCAATTCTTGGACCACCCTGATTATCGCCTCTTCGGCGTCCGCCGCAGCGTCGGCGAAACGCTGGCGAGGACTGCTCCCCTTCCCCTGCCAGTCGACATAGCCCTTGAGGGTGCGGAACACGGGTTCCGGGTCATCACTCCATCGCACGCGGCCAATGTCGATCTCTCCGACCCCGCGGACGCCGTACTCTGCGAGAAATGCCTCGACGCCATCCTGGGAAGGAGCCGGAAGACGACGGTCCCTGAATCGCACCGCGAGCGAGGAAGCCGTTTCCTCGTCGAACAGCCGAAGGCTCGCGGGATCGTTCGCAATCAGCTCTGCCACCTCCGCAAGTCTCAGGTTCATTTCGCTCGTGACGTTGTTGGGGAGTCCGCGGGTGGCACGCAGGGCTAGCTCAGATCCGCCGGGAATGGACCTTGCGAGCGAGTGGAACACCAACTGAGCCAGAGCACCTGCCCAATAGCGCGGGATGAATCGCGGAAGCATCGCCTCAGTCAGTTGCATCGGAGCGGACACGGCAAGCTCGGCTCTCTCGCTGAGCCCTGCGTCGCCTTCGAATCTCGCCCGAATACGGTCCAGTTCGATCCCCGCCTCAGTTCGGAATCGACCGGATTCTCGATGAGGACGGAAGAGAGCTACCAGCAACCGTCCGGTCATCGGGGCAACGACCGGGAAGACTCGCCAAGCGAAACGCAACGACACCCCACCCTTTGTCGCCAAGCTCGGGTCCCGCCGGAGTGATCGCAGAGCCCGCTCCGCGCTCGGCTCGAGCGCTCGAAGCAAGCCGTGGAGCACCCTTCTCCCGAGCCGGCTCCGGAAAAGCCCCGTCACATCGATCCACAGCCTCTCCCCTGCTTCAACCAGACTCTCCGGACCGTCGACACCCAACTCGTAGCCGAACACCCGGCCCGCCGCAGTTTCAATACTTCGGAGCACATCACGCCCGAGTGGAGTTATCGGATCCGTGACACCTTGGGTGGACGCATAGGAGACCAACACGTGAATCTCGTTGGGATCGAACCCGTCGGGTACGGGATACAACGACGTGATCCAACGCGACTGCAAGATCCATATACCGTCGTCGTCGAGAGCCCATTCAATATCCTGCGGACCACCAAAGAGGTCGGACGCACGATTCCCCATGTCGGCGAGCTGGCCCAGCAACTCATCGCTCAGAACCAAGGCATTGCGCTCGTGGATCATCCGTGTTCCCCCTGTGCGCATCGGCTGGAGCGAACTGCTCCGCTCTCCGCGATGGGATTCGAGGACCGACCCGGTACCGGCGTCGATCTGGTACCGGTCGGGCTCCAGTCGCCCCGAGACGAGCCCGTCGCCGAGACCAGCAACCGCTTCGACAACCATTTCGAGACGGCTCCCAGAACGGGGATCCGCAGTGAACAGGACTCCCGCCGCCCGAGCCGGAACCAACTCTTGAACGACAACACCAATCCCCATTTCCGCGCCAACATCACCTGCTGCAATCCGGTAGGCGATGGCACGTTCGCTGAACAGACTGGCCCAGCACTTGAGAATCGCTCGTCTGAGTTCTTCTTCTCCACGGACGTTGAGGAAGGTCTCCTGTTGACCTGCGTAGGAGAAATCGGAAAGGTCCTCGAGCGTCGCCGACGATCGCACTGCAACGGGTGGTTTACCCAGTGCTGCGTAACGGTCGGCAACCGCGGCAAACAGCTTCGGGTCGACCTCGGATTCGAGAAACCACCCTTCTATCTCCGCAGCCAGCCCCCCGAGATCCGCGCTCTGCCGTCCGGCTACTGACTCGAGCGCCATCGCTATCCGGTCCAGCAAGCCCGAGGCGCGGACGTGGGCCGCGTACGCGGAGACTCCCAAAACGAATCCTTGCGGGACCGGGAAGCCGACAGTTGCCAAACGACTGAGGTTCGCTGCCTTGCCCCCCGCGTTCTCAACAGTCAGAGAGTCGTCATCGAGATCGAGGAGGGAGAACCCTCTATCCATCTTCTCTCCCGAGTGATTGCTCGAACCCCATATCCCGGAACAATAGGATCATGCCTCGACTGTGCGCGGAGCGAAACGGACTACCTCCAAGAACGGCAGGTATGGTTTGGTCCCGATTTGCGACCTCAGCCTCTCGTCTCGCCACTGCTTGCGTACCCACGGTGTCAACACCCGAGAATTATCGCCCGAGGTTTCCGCCGCAGCTGGCACCGAGAACATGGTTGACTTCACGCCGCTCGCCACGCAAAGGGCCGGCGAACACAAGACACATTCAGGTCTGATCTTCACCAACCCGAACCGATTCAACCGGACGAAACTCGCCTACCCAAGGAACCTCATCGCCCCTCTCCGCGAGTCCCGTACCGATCCGCCAATCGCCGGGGAGTCCTGGATCTGGTGGTTGTGACCCACCGACCAGCGCACGATGTAGCGAAATGTGGATAGTCAGCGGCAGCCCGCGAGGCACGCACCCCGCCAGCACTGGAAGAGTGTGCGAGTGCCGACGCAACCTTGGTGCGGCAACGTGAGTGGTGTGCGGCCGATGCCGTGCATTATTCGTGACGCAGGACCGGCGACCAACTGTGGTGACCGTCCCGGCGACTCGCTGCTGGCTATCCCTGTAGCGTGTAGCCATGCAGCTCGCCACGCCAGAACCCAATGTGGCGGCCGACTGGTGGTGGTTCGGGCCGGGTCTCGTGCTTGTCCTGGTTCCTGTCGCGGCGTTCGTCACCAGATGGGGAGCCGTTCGTGCGTCGCACCCGGCCTACGGCATTCTGCTTGGCGTGATTGCAGCGCTGGGCCTGCTGCTGATCTGGCGGGGTATCGGACGGACGGCGCGTCGCGGCATCCGGAGTCGCCTTGTGACCCGCATTGCGCTGATCGTTCTGGCAGTGAGCCTAGGTGGACTCGCATGGAGCTTGCGCCCACTGGGTGCGACGGAAACCGCCGTAACCGCCATGGCCGATGGACCACGAGTGACGGTGACCCAAACCAGGACGCGAATCAGTCTCGTCCCAACGCAGAACCCGCAGCCCACAGAGCTGATCTTCTACCCCGGTGGCCTGGTCGATCCCCGCGCCTACGCCAACATCCTGCGCCCAATCGCCGAAGCGGGGTACCCGGTGACCATCGTCAAGCCGCCGCTCGGGTTTGCATTCCTCGCTCAAGGCTCTGAATCCGGTTTCGCAGCAAGCCAAGCCACGGTCGTCGGCGGACACTCCCTAGGCGGCGTAGCGGCGGCCATCGACGCCGACGATGACGCCGGCATCGACGGTCTGGTGCTTTGGGCTGCGCTCCCGGCTGAGAGCATCGCCGATCGCACCGATCTGGCGGCGATATCGATCTACGGCAGCGAAGATGGCCTGGTTACACCCTCTGAGATAGCGGCATCCATGGCGGATTTGCCACCGTCCACGATGTTTGTCGAGGTCACAGGAGCGGTGCATTCCCAATTCGGAGACTACGGCGACCAGCGCGGCGACGGTGCGCCGACGATATCCCGGGACGAGGCTCAAGCACAGATTGTCGCGGCGACGCTGGAACTGCTCGACAGCTTGTGACGTCGGAACGCGTTGTGAGTCGGCCCTTCGCCGATCACCCTCGACGCGATTGCCAGCACCTCTCGGATCAAGAAGCCCTCTAATGCCCTCCGCGCGACCGCCGTCGCCGACGTCGTCGACGCGGGCGACACGACGCTCCTGCACCCATCAGGGATCACCAAACCGACGACGGATCGGCGCTCGGTCACGTGGCTAGACAACGGAGCAGAAGCGTAGTCGGGTCAACAACGAGTGGGCCTAACTGGACAGAACGCGAACCAGCTCCAGTCGTCATTTGGTGAAATCTTCGGCCCGGCAGCCGACAGGGATTCGGATGGAGCAGCGAGAGAAAGGAACTGCTGTGTCTAGAACAACCACTCTTCGGGTCGGCGCCGTGATGGGCGGCTTCCTAATCGCGATGCTCATGGTTATGGGAGTTTCCCGGGCGCTGTTTACTAACCCGACATCGAACGATGCCAACTCATGGAGCTCTGGGAATGTCATCCTGGTCAACGAGGCTGCCCCGGTCGACGGAGGATCTCCGACCTTTGACGAGACCGGCTCGGCTCTGTTCAGCGCCACTGATATGGTGCCAGGCGACAGCAGCACTGTGTGCTTTGAAGTGATTTACGAAGGCTCCGTCGACGCAGATATCTTGTTGGATTCGGTGACAATCGCCGGCGTGAACGAGAACAGCATCGGTGCTGAGTTGAATCTCACTATCGATCGACATGTGTCCGCAACTTGCATCGACGGCACGCCCGTCGCTGTTGCGAGTGGGACATTGTCCGCCCCCGGCATCGTCGAGACGGCATGGCAGCCCGCGACGCCTGGTGTTGACGAGAGTCGCTATTACGAGATCACCGTCACCCTCGATGCTGGTGCTCCCAACACTGTTCAGGACAGCACCGTCGACGACGTCGAGTTTGAGTGGCTCGCCACCAACAACTAGCGAGCTGACCCGAGTTCACATTCGGAGGCCCAATGGCGGTCATCGCAAATCCACGGGCTCGATTTCTCAGCCCGAACCATGACCTGAGGAACGCTCACGTCGACGTAGCACTGTTCTATAGCGGCCTTGTCGCGTTCATCGCTCTGCTGGTCGTGGGATCGCTGTCAGTGATGGCCGTACTGCCGATGATCGTTCCCGGCTATATGTCGGCGTCGATCACCTCGGAGTCAATGATGCCGACCATCCATATCGGTGACGTGGTCATCGCATATGACCACGACGGCACCGAGATCACTCCCGGCACCGTCGTGATATACGAAGAACCACGCAAACACGATCTGGTCACGCATCGTGTCGTCTCCACCACTTCCGAGGGTTTGTACATCACCAAGGGCGACCGGGCGGGAATCCCCGATGCCGCGCCGATAACCGGGGCCAGTATCCGCAGCAAAGCCCAATGGATAGTTCCCTTCGTCGGGCTACCCCGGGTTTGGGCTGCACAGCATCAATGGGTGTACTTGGTCCTCACCGTTGTGGTCACTGCAATGGCTCTTTGGCTGACCCAGTTCGCCTTTGACCCCCGCTACGATCCGTGGCCGGCGGCATACCAACGTCCTCTGCACCCCTCGATCGCACGGCCACACACTTTCCTCGACGTCGCGCGATGAGGGTACGAACCGCCATCCTGCCAGCCGCCATGCTCTGTTTGCTGCTGGCACTACCGACGGCGGCAGCAAGCTTCAACAATCGTACGAGTAGCGACGCAGGCTCTTTGGGGTCCGACATTCTGGCTCCAGCCGCCGGCCTGATCGCCGCCTGTGGCGCCACCATTACCCTCGACTGGACGGCCACGGCTGACACGTACGCCACCGGCCATCGGGTGCTGCGTGGCACAACTCCCGGCGGTCCATATAGCCAGATCGCAGAGATCACTCCGCGGACTACGGTGACCTACGACGACACGCCAGCGTTGGGCATCTATTACTACGTGTTGGATGCCTACTACTTGAACTGGGAGAGTGCTCACAGCAATGAGGTCCTTGCCTCCACAGGCACCTGTGCGCCGCCTTCGGTTGGTGGTTTGGTTCCTTCGAGTGGTCCGAAGACGGGTGGTACTTCGGTGGTCATCTCGGGTTCAGGGTTTGTCGGGGCAACGGCGGTGGACTTTGGAGCTAACCCGGCGACGGGATTTGTGGTCGATAGCGATACTCAGATCACGGCGACCTCTCCTGCTGGGGTCTCGGTGGTTGATGTGCGAGTAACCACGCCGTGGGGAGCAAGTGCCAACACGGTTGCCGACGACTACACCTACAACCCCGTGACCTACTACGTGCGCACCGATGGGTCGGATGCGAACACGGGACTGGCCAACACTGCCGGCGGGGCCTGGCTAACAATCCAGAAGGCAGCCGCCACGATGACGGCGGGAGACACCGTCTTGGTACAGCCGGGGACCTATCCCGAAACAGTGACCCCATCGAATGCTGGCACCGCAGCAGGCCCCATCACCTATCTCGCCGACGGCGGCGTCGTGGTGATCGACGGAGGTAACACCCGCTGCAAGGCGTTCGACGTTGCGGGAACCGGCTACCTGGTGGTCGACGGGTTCGAGATCACCAATCAACCAGATTGTGGCGGCACCGACTCGGCAGTCGATATCAACAACGCCAGCAATGTGACGATTCGTAACAACATCATCCACGACACCGGCCGCGACGCCATCTACTTCGAGGGCACATCGGCCAACGGGCTGGTGGAGAACAACCTGATCTACAACATCGACGACGACGGATCGACACCGATCGGTGGCGGCAGCCACATCTTCCGCAACAACACCTTCGCCGGCACCATTACCGGATGGGCCCTCGAGAGTGGCCTCGGCTCCAACCTGTTCGAAAACAACATCTTCTGGACAGCCGCGATCCAAACCACGTCATTGGGCACCTTCAATCACAACGACTACAACGGAGGCGTATTGACGGGAACCGGAAACATCTCGGCCGACCCGCTATTCGTCGGCGGCTACCGCCTCTCCCATATCGCCGCCGGGCAAGGATCTGACAGTCCCGCCATCGACGCCGGCTCCGACACCGCAACCAACCTCGGCCTCGACACCAAAACCACCCGCACCGACACCATCACCGACACCACAACCGTCGACCTCGGCTACCACCACGCGGTCTGACCGTAGAACTCGAGCCGCGGCCTGCCATTCCTGGCAACGATCGAGTGGTGGCCTTGATAGCAGTGGTGGGCGTTACCGGACTCGAACCAGTGACCTCTTCCTTGTAAGGGAAGCGCTCTAGCCAACTGAGCTAAACGCCCTCAGCGATCCGCAACTCTAACTGGTCTGCGATACTCACCGACCATGTCCCCCCTCGCAGCCCGCTCTCTGGTCTTCTTCGCCTCAGCTTCGGTACTCGTCCTCGAGATCCTGGCGGGGCGCATGATGGCGCCTTATGTTGGGGTCACCCTCGAATCGTTCACGGGCATCATCGGCACCGTGCTCGCCGGAATCGCCGTCGGGTCTTGGCTCGGCGGACGCCTGGCCGACCATTATCCGCCGCGCCGCATCTTGCCCATCGTCCTCATCGCAGGCGGCGTCCTCGCCGTGCTCACCTACCCCATTGTCTCCGTCGTCGGGCCCTCGTCTTCCGCTTCTCCCGTCGACATCGTCGTTCTCGCTGCGGTCAGCTTCTTCGCCCCGGCCGCGATTCTGTCGGCGGTCACACCCACCGTCACCAAGATCCGGCTGCAGACCCTCAACGAAACAGGAGCTGTCGTAGGACGGCTGTCGGCCATCGCAACGGCAGGCGCCCTCTTCGGCACGTTCGTGACCGGATTTGTGCTCGTCGCCGCATGGCCCAGCCGCACTATCACATTCATCGTTGGCGCAACTCTGATCATTGCCGGGCTTCTCACGGCAGTCAGGCTGGGAAGCGCCACCACAGCAATGCTGGTTTCGTCGCTCGGCCTCGCCGCCGTCGCCACCGGAGCCGCCGTGGCGGCACCATCAACGTGCGAATACGAGACGGCCTACTACTGCGCCAACGTCGATGTCGACCCGGACCGAGGCTCAGGCAGGATTCTGTGGCTCGACACGTTGCGGCACTCATACGTCGACCTCGAAGACCCCACCTACCTGGAGTTCCGCTACGCCAAGATCTTCGGAGCTGTTCTCGACACCCAACTCCCGACAGGACCCGCCAACTCGCTATCCATCGGTGGCGGCGGGTTCACCTTTCCCCGGTACGTGGCGGAGATCCGTCCTGGCGGGCTCAACACTGTTCTCGAATTGGACCCTGCCATCGTCGACATAGCCGCGGAGGAGCTTGGTCTTGACTCTGCGTCGCTGGACATCCGCACCGGCGATGCCCGGGTGACGCTACGAGAAACTCCCGATGGGAACTACAACGTCGTGATCGGCGATGCCTTCGGCGGACCTGCCGTGCCCTGGCACCTCACCACGCAGGAATTCGCTGAGGAGTTCGCTTCGAAGCTCACCCCGGACGGCTTCTACGTGCTCAACCTCATCGACTATCCCCCGCTTGGCTTCGCCAGGGCCCAAACCGCCACCCTGGCCGCAGTATTCGACCATGTTGCCGTCATCGCCCCGGCTGACTACATCGCCGGCGATCGCGGCGGCAACTTCGTGCTTGTCGCCAGCCGGAAACCGCTCGACTTCGCTTCGCTGACAGTGGCGCTTGCCAACCGTGACAGCACGGCGACCATCATCTCTGGGGCCGAGGTGCTCGAGTTCATGAGTGACGCCGAGATACTGACCGACGACTTCGCACCGGTGGACCAGCTGATAACCAGCTGAGAACTGCTGCTCACCAGTACGGATTCCCTACAACCCCGCAGTCGGGATGTCGTCCGGCAACAAGGGATTGGGCCGGTTGTCGTGATAGTGCCTCAAGGTCTCGGCGTCACACTGGGAGCACAAGTGGATGGTACGGGTGCCGACCACTGAGAGCTGGGTCCCGCGCCCCTTTTCCAGGATTGCCAGGGGCACGGCTTGCATGTCGCTCCCCCCGCAGCGCCGGCAACTCGGGCTGAGATCACGAACCCACTCATGGCCACACGTCTCGCACGACAGCGTTATCGCTTCTTTGCGGCGACTGCCGCTCAGAGCCTCCGTCTCGCCACACTCGGGGCAGGCAATGTCCATCGGCCCAGTCTCGCAGGCATCACTCGGTAAACGCCAGCGCCTTCCACACGGCTCGTCCCAGGGTGAAAGGCAACCCTCCCCGGACGATCTCGGCACCGGCAGCCTTGTCCCCGCTCTCGAGCTGCAGCACAACGGAAAGCACCGATTCGCCACCGATTTGGTGAACCTCGACCCCCTCCAACCGGGGCGTCGGTCGATGCTGTCGCAAACGCGCCACCGCCGCCGTCACCGCCTGGTTCAAAGACCTGGTGTCCTCCACCGGGGAGAAAGCAACCGCTCGGTTCGAGTCGGCAACACGCACGGCAATCCCGCCCGCACTCTCCTCAACGGCAACGAGCATCAGGTGAGGTGCCCCCACCGGAGCAGCTTCGGACTCGGGCATGGCGGCAAAGTGCGGTAGCGGCTGCGTATCGCCGTTAGCCGCCAATAGCTCATTGAGCCCTCGGCCAAGTCCGGTGCGCCTGACCGGAGCAGCCTCCGCCCCTTCCTCGCCCTTGTGCACCTTGGCGAGGATTCTCTGTATCTCCGCCCCGACCTCGTCGTCGGATACTTCACCGTCCAGCCATACCCTGATGTGAGGTGAGCCGTCATCGCGGATGTCGACCTCGACCCGGGTCACGCCGCGGACGTCACCGACGAGCTCTTCCAGCCGGGCCGCTTTCGTCCCCTCCGCAGCGGCGACCTCTTGATCATTTGTGTCTTGCACCTTGCTCAAAGCTCCAAGAGACCTCGTACCAACGGTAGGAACCGGTCATAGGCATCCCGATGCATCGAATGGCCGGCGCCATCGAACAGAACGAACTCGATCTTATCGTTGTAGGCAGCCGCCTCTGTTCCTCGGCTGGCCGATACCAGGGCACCTTCGGCTGGGTCGGCGGCCATGAGGATGGTCGGGACACCGACCGCCACGATGGCGGGCCATACGTCCCACGGGGATGCGTCGGCCATCGTGCGATCCGTCACCTCGGGCCCGCACTGCAGAAGGGCTTCCACTTTGAGTTCGACATCGCGGGGATGCCACGTCGGATTTTCCGCTGCTATCTGCTCGATCGTGGGGTTGGCGGAGGGCTCAGGAAAACTCGCAAGGAACTCTGTCGTCGTATCGGAATCGATGGCCGGGTCTTCGAGGACGATCTTCCGGGCATAATCGGGTTGGGCGTCAACTACCGCCGCGGCGATCGCTCCACCGAGCGAGTGGCCCACCAGCAGATCCCACCCGTTGCCGAGCAGCAGCACATCATCCCGATACGAATCTAGGGAGAGAGTGTCACCGGCCGGGCTGGTCCCATGCCCCCTCAAATCGGGAGCGACGACCGTGTATCCAAGCCCCGCCAGGTCTTCGGCAAGCCGCCACCAGGTTGAACCCGCCGATGTCAGGCCGTGGAGTAGCAATGCCCGGCGGGGGCCATTCCCCCACACGGTCGTGGCAAGGGCGACGGGATGCGTCATAGACCGGCCCGCAGCCGACTGCGGACCATGATGCAGGCGTTGGCCAGGTAGTTGAAGTCGTGCTCGGTCAGGTACGCCATTACCTCAGCGCTCTCCGCCCCCGGCTGCACCCACACGTTCGTCATTTCCAGCTCCAGAGCCTTCCCGAGAACATTCAGGGTTGCCGCTGGGGGAACAACGATGTTGACGATCGTCGGCTTCTCCGGGAGTGCATCCAACGACCGGTATGTTTGATCCCCGTCCACCGTGTCCCGCTTAGGGTTGACCGGGAACACCGTGTAACCCTTTCGCTTCAGGTCGCGATAGATGACCGACCCGTACTTGCCGGGATCATCTGTGGCCCCAACCACAGCAACGGTCGTGTCGTCTCTGTTCAGAAGTGTTGCGATGTCGTTCATATGCCCCTCAACGCCTCCGGGATGACCGATCATCCCGGCGTCTGCGCCCGCCACAGTACGGCAAGGTATCCGCATCCTCCAAGACCACCACCGTTCGCATGACCACGGCCCAGAAAGTGTCGCCTGGGCGAGATTGTCTGTCTCGATCGACAGCTCATCCGGTTGCGCGATGTGAGATTCAGAAGGAGGATTCCATGACCACACAATTCGCATCCCTAACCCGCCCGGAGTCGTCCAACGACTATCAGTCATCGACCGGACACTGCAAGATCGGTTTTGCGCTGGCTGTTCCCGGATTGGCGTTTGCGGTGACAGTCCTCACCGCCAATGTCAGCGCCGCCACCTCCCCAAATGGGGCCGTCCATCCGGGCGGCCCCATTCTTTCCTCGAAGCAGCAGAGGCGATACTGCCCGGATGCAGGTCACTCGAGCTTTCGGACTAGCCGGTGCCGCAACAGCAACCGGCCCCACGATCGTCATCGATGTCTTCCGGGCGTTTTCGGCCGCTGCTTATGCCTTCGCCGCAGGAGTGGAGCGGATCATCCTGGCCGAGGGGGTCGACGAAGCCATTGGCTTGGCCGCATCGTTTCCCGGTTCCGTATTGATGGGTGAGGACGGCGGGGTACGACCGGAACAGTTCGAGTTCGGCAACTCCCCCGGCGAGATCGTCGCCAATCCCGATGCCCTCGCCGGCAAGACCGTCGTGCACCGCAGTTCGTCCGGGACCCGTTGTGCCCGGGCCGCCGTTGCCGCTGGGGGCGGTCCGATCTATGTGGCCAGCCTGGTGGTGGCGTCTGCCACTGTGCGGGCGATTGCACCCAGCAATGCAGTCACGATCGTTGCGGCCGGGTTGGGAGGCGTCGAGATAGCCGAAGAAGATGAGATCTGCGCCGATCTCCTGGAGGCCTCGCTCGAAGGAAAGAGCCCGGACCTATCCCAGATCGGGGACCAGGTCGCCGTCACCGACCGAGCCAGGTTCCTGCAGACGGCAAGTTTCACCCATCCCGACGACATCCGGCTCTGCACAATTGTCGATCGGTTCGGTTTCGCCATGCGAGCGGAAAGCGAAAACGGGCTCCTCGTGGTCCGCCCGGATTCGGAACGGATTTAGTCGGCCATCTTGTCGACTTTGTCGATCATCGACTGGAGATCGGTTTCGACGGCGTCCTCCGAGAGTACCGAATCTCCGTCACGGGCGCTTCTGCGGGAGGAGGCAAGAACCACGCCTCCGGCGATTATCAGCACCACTGGAACGATCCACTTGCCTTCGAACAGGGCGAACCCACGGTCGATGAACATCATCGGGATGCCAACTGCGAGGAAGAGGACTCCAAAGATGAAGGCCAACGGGTCGAATGGATGTTTCTTCACTCTGTCACCTCCGGCGGCCGGTCGAGTACCAGTTCGCCGAACCCCACATGAGCCTCGAGACGGATCAAGCCTTCGCCTTCGTACATAACGGCTCGTTCGACGTTGATGTTGTCGGAGTCGGGGGTGCCCAGCTGGCTGCCCCTCTCCCCGTCAAGGAACATCTCCCCTGCATCGACTTTGAGAACAGAGTTGAATCCGACATCGGGCGGAGCAATCACTTCGAGTCGACCAAAGACGACGCTCGCCTCGATGGCGATTTCTTCACCGGGGGCGAGGTCGAGCTGAGTCAGGTCGAGCACCATCTGGCCGGCAATCATCCGGTATTCGGCGCTGACCTCTGCCACATTGGTCGGCGCGTACCGAACGTCGCCAAAACCGCCTTCGAACGGAACCTTGAGCAGCGCCATGGTGATGAGCAAGGGAGCCATCACCAGACCGACAACGATCAGCCCGCGGGCCCGGCCGAAGATGCTGGAAATGAGAAGGGCGCCACCGAAGACCACCAGGATGGCGGCGGCGTAGTGACGCAAGGTCGGTTCGAACCAGCCGGCGGAGTGGCCGACTCCCATGACACCTACGACGATCATCGCCGTGGCCACAGCGAGACGACCCAGGTAGGACCTCTCCTTCGGGGCCCGGGGACGGGGTTGGAATGCGGGATCGGGAGTTGGAGGTGGCGCAGGAGGCGAGACCGGATATGCAGGTTCTTCTACGCGCCACGTGTCGTCTTCAACGATCGCAGCTGAAGTAAACGGATCTGAATCTCCAGCCGCGGCCGCAACATCCTCGCTGTCGGCTGCGAGTGAAGAGGAATCAATCGTGGTGCGCTCACGCTTCGTGGGTAGCCCGATTTCGCCCCGATACAGCAATACCCCGGCGACCACGAGAACGCCGGCAAACAGCAGGTCGCCCCGGATGATCCCCGTGTTGCCGAGGACGATCATCCCGGCGAGCACTATCAACGCGATACCGATCCAGCCACCGGCGCTCTGCAGGTCGCCGGCCTTGTCGGCCACGATCGACTCCCGCTCCCCCTCCTCGGGAATGGCCAGCCACCCGATCAGATACAGCAGGATTCCGGATCCCCCAAACAGGGCAAGGACCACAAATCCGATCCGTATCCAGGCGACATCAATGCCAAAGAACCTCGCCAGACCCGACGCAACGCCGGCCACGGCGCGATCATCGCGGAGCCGTTCGAGGCGGGGCCGGGACGGTGTTGTCCTCGGCGGTTGATTTTGCTGGGTTGTCTCCATGCCCTCAACATGCCATTGCTATGTGCTGCAGCCTATCGGGTAATACCCTGAGCACACCCTGAGACCCCCTATCCAGCTGTGGGGACATGCCTGGTTGTCTCCGCAGGCCAACCTGTGACAACATCCGGAGAGATGGACACGGACACGCGACGCCCGGACGAACACACAACGGAGCGGACCTGGCTCAGCCGGGTGCGCCACTTCGTCGTGCGCAGGCCGGACAACCGGGTGATTCTGGGCCTTGCCGGCGGGATCGCCGACCGGATCGGGATACCGGACGTTTACGTGCGGGCGGCCTTCATTGCCCTTTCACTCGCCGGCGGAGCAGGCATCGTCCTCTACCTCATCGGTTCCGCCATCGCAGTCGAATCCGATGAAGACCCCGCCCCGCCGGCCAAGACCAGCCAGGTCGTGGCACTGGCGATCATCTTCCTCGGCATCATGGTCTTCTTCCGAGGCCTCGACCTCTGGTTCGGCGACAGTGTCGTTTGGTCGGGCACCCTTCTCGCCTTCGGCGGAGCCGCCATGTGGGACCGAACCAACCTGTTCGACACGACGGAGTCGGGAATCACTCCCAGCCGGTTCCGCATCGTCGCCGGAGCGCTGCTCCTGTTGGCCGGGTTCGCCTTCTTCGCCAGCAATATCAACTCGCTCGAGTCGATGGGTCCCGCCGTCGCTGCCGCCGCTCTCACTGCCGCCGGCTTCACAATCATCTTTGGCCCGTGGGTGGCGTCACTCGGCCGCGACCTCGCGGAAGAGCGCCGCAACCGCATCCGTGCGGACGAACGGACGGACATGGCGGCACATCTCCACGACTCGGTGCTGCAAACACTGGCCCTCATCCAGCGCTCCGACGATCCGAAGCGAATGGTCACTCTCGCCCGGGCACAGGAAAGAGACCTGAGGAACTGGCTGTACGGAGCCGAAGACGGAACGGCTATCGGGCTTCGCCAGGCGCTCGAAATCGCAGCCGGAGGCGTCGAGAGCACCCACGACGTTCCTGTCGAAGTCGTCATCGTCGGTGATATGCCGCTCAACGAAACCAGTTCGGCGCTGGTGGCCGCCGCCGGCGAAGCGATGACAAACGCTGCCAAACACAGCGGAACGTCCAAGATCTCCGTGTTTGCGGAGGTACGCGATGATGCAGCCGAAGTCTTCATCACGGACCAGGGCGGCGGGTTTGATCAAACGAACATCGATCCCGACCGTCACGGCATCGCCGACTCGATCATGGGCAGGATGAAGCGCCACGGCGGCGAAGCAGAGATCACAAGCGAACCGGGCGAAGGCACCGAAGTGCGCCTGAGCCTTCCCAGAGGTAACCATGACTGACACCACACTGTTCCTGGTCGACGACCACAAACTGTTCCTGACAGGCGTCGAGACCGAGCTGAGCGAGCAGTTCCCGATTGTGGGAACGGCCGGCGACGTCGACGAAGCGATTGCCGCGATCCGGCAGCTTCAGCCCGATGTAGTGCTGGTGGATGTCCATATGCCGGGAGGCGGGGGCGTCACAGTCATCCGCAACGTGCTCGAAACCCATCCCGAAACCAAGTTCCTCGCCCTGTCCGTCTCTGACTCCCCGGAGGATGTCATTGCCATGATCCGCGCCGGGGCCCGCGGCTACGTGACCAAGTCGATCGCACCCACCGAGCTGGCAGACGCGGTCAGGCGTATCGCCGACGGCGACGCCGTCTTCTCTCCACGCCTCGCCGGGTTCGTGCTCGATGCCTTCGGCGGTGCCATCTCCCCCGCCAGCGACCCCGAACTCGACCAATTGACCCCCCGAGAGAAGGAAGTGCTTCGTCTCATCGCCCGGGGCCTTGCCTACAAGCAGGTAGCACGCAAGCTCAACATCTCAATCAAGACCGTTGAGACACATGTGTCTTCTGTGTTGCGAAAGCTGCAGCTATCGAGCCGCCACGAACTCGCCCGGTGGGCATCTGACCGACGCATCGTTTAGCGAAGTCGGCGTGACTAGCTAGCCCGTACGCAACGCAATGACGCTCGGGGAAATCATCGATTCTGTCGATCTAGCTAGATGGCAGACAGAAGGCAGTCGGTGCGGCTGCAACGCCGAATAGGGGTTCTGATCGCGGTTATGGCCGCGGCTATTGCTATTGCCCCCCTGGCGTTGGCCATCGTCCTGCACAACACAACGGACTCGCGCTTCGCTCCGGTGCTCGTTGTCGCAACACTGCTGTGGATGCTCGCCTTTGCCGTCTATCGGGGCTTGTCAATCGCTCACGAGCGGTGGCGACGCAAGGTGCTCCGCCGCGAGATTGCAGATATTCGCCAGGCCCGCCTCGAATCGAGCGAGGCGTTCCAGGACGGACTCAATCAACAGACCGCAATCCTCGAACGCATCATCGACATCGCCGAGACACTGCTTACGGACGGGATCATCGATCCGATAACAGCCCTGGAAAATGTCAGAGCGGTTGCCTCCCACGCCGAAGAAGCGATGGGATTGGCCGAAGACGCCATTGCGGAAGTCCGCATCGAGACCGGGGCGACGTCGTTCGACGTCGTGACGCTTGACATCCGTACCGAGATCGAGGGCATCGTCGCCCCATTCGTCCGCAGCGGACATGGGATCACAACGAGCGGTCCCCAGCAGTTCGCTGAGAGCGACCCGGCCGTCCTCCGTGTCGTGCTGCGGAACCTGATCACGAAAGCAATTGAGAACGACGCTCAAGAGATCGACGTCTCGATAGCCAGGGACGAGGACCGCGTTGTGTGCACGGTGTCCGACTACAACACCGACCGCTCAGATCTTGGGCTCGGGGCAATATCCCCCGTAAGCCGGTCGCTCGCCGCGGCGATCGATGCCACCTTCGATATCGGATACGCCCTCGGATGGAATCACGTCAGCCTCAGCCTTCCGGCAGTCGAAAACCGCAGGGGACACGTCCCGCTGGCAGCCCCCATGGATGTCCTCGGCCCCAGGTCCGCCTCCGCCGAACCGGTTGCTCCGGAGACGGCGCGGCTGGTCGAGATGGAGCCCAGGATCAAGTTCACGATCAACGCGGACGATGCCGACGCCGCGCCGGGCACCTCCCCGGAGAGGGAGCCGTTGCAGGCTCGATAGAATCGGCGCGGGAGGCGATATGGACGCAGCATTTCTCGCGCAACTCGAAGCTCAGACCGAAGATCTCCACGAAGCTGGGCTGTTCAAACAGGAACGCACGATCGCATCGCCCCAGCAGGCGATCATCACGCTGGATGACGGCTCCGAAGTCATCAACATGTGCGCCAACAACTACCTGGGTCTGGCGAATCATCCTGCCCTCGTCGAAACCGCGTCCCGGGCTGTCCGGAAGTACGGATACGGCATGTCTTCGGTGCGATTCATCTGTGGAACCCAGACGATCCACAAGGACCTCGAAGCCGACCTGAGCGCCTTCCTGGAAACTGAGGACACCATCCTCTACTCCTCATGTTTCGATGCGAACGGTGGCCTCTTCGAGACTCTCCTCGGTCCCGATGACGCCGTCATCTCAGACTCCCTCAACCACGCCTCGATCATCGACGGTGTCCGCCTCTGCAAGGCGGCTCGCTACCGCTATGCCAACAACGACATGGCGGATCTCGAGCAGAAACTCCGGGAGGTCGACGGCGCCGAGCACAAGCTCATTGCCACCGACGGCGTGTTCTCCATGGACGGGATCATCGCCGACCTGTCATCCATCTGTGACCTCGCAGACGAGTACGGGGCGCTCGTGATGGTCGATGACTCTCACGCCGTCGGCTTTGTAGGCGACCAGGGGAAGGGCACGCCCGAGTACTGCGACGTACTGGGCCGGGTGGACATCATCACCGGGACACTCGGCAAAGCGCTCGGCGGCGCCTCGGGGGGATACACCTCCGGGCGCAAGGAGATCGTCGGGTGGCTCCGTCAGCGGTCCCGGCCGTATCTGTTCTCCAACTCACTTGCCCCAATGATCACGGCCACGTCGATCGCCGCTCTCGAATTGCTCGGAAAATCTGACAACCTCCGCATGAAGCTGCGCGAGAACTCGTCCCGATTCCGGGCGGGCATGACGGCCGCCGGTTTCACGATGGCCGGTGCCGACCATCCGATCATTCCGGTCATGCTGGGTGATGCCAGAGTCGCCAGTGAGATGGCCGACCGCCTGCTCATAGAAGGCATCTATGTGATCGGCTTCTCGTTCCCCGTTGTCCCCAAGGGTGAGGCACGCATTAGGACACAGATGTCGGCCGACCACACCACCGAGCACATCGACAGGGCGATAGCGGCATTCAGCAAAGTCGGGCGAGAGCTGGGAGTGGTTTGATGCGAGCGCTCGCAAAGACAAAGGCCGAACCGGGAATCTGGCTCGAGGACATTCCCGTCCCCGAGATCGGCCACAACGACGTTCGCATCAAGATCAACAAGACCGCAGTCTGTGGCACCGATCTTCACATCGTCAATTGGGATGCGTGGGCGGAAGCCACAATTCCCGTGGGAATGCAGATAGGACATGAGTTCGTCGGCGTTGTCGAGGCGATCGGTTCCGAGGTACGCGGTCTCGAAACCGGCCAACGGGTGTCCGGCGAGGGCCACGTCACCTGCGGGCACTGCCGCAACTGCCGAGCCGGGAGACGCCGCTTCTGTCGCAACACGGTTGGTGTCGGGGTCAACCGGCCCGGTGCGTTCGCCGACTACCTGGTAATACCCGCCGTGAACGCTTTCCCCATCCCGGATGAGATCCCGGATCGGATAGCCACCATTCTCGACCCTCTCGGCAACGCCACCCATACTGCCCTCTCGTACAACCTGGTGGGCGAGGACGTCCTCATAACTGGGTCGGGACCAATCGGGATGATGGCTGTGGCCATCGCCCGCCACGCCGGTGCTCGCTACGTAGTGGTGACCGACATCAACGATTACCGGCTCGACATTGCCGGTCGGATGGGTGCCGACAGGGCCATCAACGCCGGGACCACCGACCTGGGCCAAACCATGCGCGGCCTCGGCATGACCGAGGGATTCGACATCGGGATGGAGATGTCTGGCTCCCATGCCGCCCTTCACGAAATGCTCGAAGTGATGAATCACGGTTCGAACGTCGCTCTCCTCGGCATTCCGCCGGAAGAAGCGCCGATGGACTGGAACACGATCATCTTCAAGGGCCTGACAATGAAGGGTATCTATGGCAGGCGCATGTTCGAGACCTGGTATTTGATGACCGCGATGTTGCACACGGGTCTCGACGTCTCCCCCGTCATCACCCACGAATTCGATGTCTCCGAGTTTGAGGAGGCGTTCGAGGTCATGCGGGGCGGACAATGCGCCAAGGTGATACTCGACTGGTCCTGATCGCTGCCCACTGTGGTTTCGCGGGAAACCGGCGGCGCGGCAACCTACACTGCCCGCCATGAAGATCGTCCCAACCCGGAGAACCGACTACGGAGTCCGCGCTCTGATCAACCTCGCCCAGCACCATCCCGATGGTCAGGCGGCGCCGGCGATCTCCAAGGACATGGAGATTCCCGTGGGGTTTCTGCGCCAGGTCCTGCAGGAATTGGGCAGAGCGGGGCTGGTGAACTCGCAACCGGGCCGCACCGGCGGTTATGCGCTGGCGAAGGAGCCAGAGGGCATCACGCTGTACGACATCATCGATGCCCTCGAGGGACCAACCGAAGAACCCGCTTGTGCTCTCGACGGCGGCCCCTGTCACTGGGACCGCGCCTGCGCCATCCATTGGGTATGGCTGGCGGCCCGCGAGGCATTCAAGGAGAAGCTGCAAAGTGCCACCCTTGCGCAGATTGCCTCCGATGACGCCAAGCTGCGGGTCGGTGAATTGCCGGCACCCATTGTGGAGCAGCACCGCTAGCCGATAGTGCCGACTGATATGCCCGAAATGGGCTATTGCGAAAACTCCTCGTCAAATAGCTCGACGATGTGCAATAGGATCAAGTTTGTGACCTGGTCGGTAGGGATCCGGTCCACGGGCTTGAACGGGGATGAATATGGGGAAGCACTGGCACCTTCGGGGTGATCAGAGTGATCACGGCATAAGAGAATCTGGGGCTTCGCTGGTCGAATTCGCCATGGTTCTACCGCTACTGCTGATACTCGTCTTCGGAATCATCGAGGCCTCCTGGGCCTTTGCCCAGCAAAACGACGTCCGCCACGGTGCTCGTGAAGGAGCCCGAATAGCCGCCGTCAATTTCGGTACAGCCCCGGCGATTCGGGATGAGGTTTGCGCTCGAATGGACGTTGTGAATTCCTCTGAGGGAATTGCGGTCACCCTGATCCCCGACGCGGGATCGTTTACGGGAGAGCCTGGGGCCGTCGCCACGATCCGAGTTGCAGCCAACCTGCAGACGCTGACAGGATTCTTCCCGGGTCTGTTTGGCGGCACTGTCTCCTCTGAGGTCGAATTCAGAACGGAACAACCGGCGTCTGGTCCACCGGCCTGGTGGAACGGCGGCGCTCCGACGGGGCTCATGCTATGCCCAGTCCCAAGCCCATGATGCGCCGCCTCCGCGAAGATGAGCGCGGCACTTCGGTCCTCATCCTGGTGTTCATGCTCGTAGTGCTGCTCGGATTCGGCGCCTTTGCCGTCGATTTGGCCGGTGCATGGGCTCTGAAACGACAGGATCAGAGTGCCGCCGACACCGGAGCGCTTGCGGCAGGGCTGTTCACGGCGGGGAAACCCAAAGCCGTCGCCATCTCCGAAGCGACAACTGAAGTGATCCG
>CAMYKI010000061.1 GCA_947258985.1 uncultured Acidimicrobiaceae bacterium | reverse complement strand
GGCGAAGGAAAAGTGAGACTCGACAGACCAGATGATCGGGGGCGGTTTGCGGACTACGGAGGCCAGTTCGCCCCGGAAACGCTGATGCCGGCACTCGAGGAGTTAGAACGGGAGTTCACCAAGGCCTGGGTTGATCCTGCTTTCCACGCCGAACTCGATGACCTGCTGGCAAACTTCGTGGGGCGTCCGACCCCTGTTTACCGCGCCGCACGGCTCTCAGCGAAGCTCGGTATCGAGTTGTATCTGAAACGAGAGGATCTTGCTCACACCGGGGCCCACAAGATCAACAACACCATGGGCCAGGCGCTTCTCACCAAGAGGATGGGCAAGTCCCGGGTGATCGCGGAGACCGGAGCCGGACAGCACGGCGTCGCCACCGCCACAGCTTGTGCCCTCCTCGGTCAGGAATGTGTCGTCTACATGGGCGAGAAGGACATCGAACGGCAGGCGCTCAACGTCTACCGGATGCGCATGCTCGGCACAGAGGTGCGCTCAGTGACCTCCGGTGCGGGGACGCTCAAGGATGCCGTCTCCGCCGCAATGCGTGATTGGGTGGAGAGTGTTGCCGACACGCACTACATCATCGGTTCGGTAGTAGGGCCGCACCCTTTCCCCTGGATGGTGCGTGAGCTCCAGAAGATCATCGGGGAAGAGCTCCAGGAGCAAATGGACGGTTCTGACCCAAAACAACCCGAGCCGGATGTGATCGTCGCCTGTGTTGGCGGAGGCTCCAATGCGATGGGCGTCTTCTATCCATACGCTGGGTCGGATGTCGATCTGATCGGAGTCGAGGCGGCAGGGTTCGGGCTCGACAGCGGCAAGCACGGCGCTTCGCTCGTTGCGGGACGGCCAGGTGTCATCCACGGTTCGATGACGTATCTGCTCCAGGACGATCAAGGGCAGATACTCGAAGCACACTCGATCTCGGCCGGCCTCGACTATCCCGGGGTCGGGCCGGAGCATGCCTACTTCAAGGACAAGGGGCTGGTTCGCTACTTCTCCGTCACCGATGAGGAAGCCGTCGCGGCCCTGCATCTGCTCGCATCCGAGGAGGGAATCATCCCTGCCCTGGAGTCGGCCCACGGTCTGGCCTGGATCACAAAGGAAGCAGCTTCCCTGCGGGGAAAGGTCGTCGTGCTCAATCTTTCAGGTCGAGGCGACAAGGATGTTCAACAAATAGCAGATGGCTATGAGTGAGAAGCGCCTGGCAGAGCTCTTCGCCAAGTGCCGCGACGAACAACGCGCCGCGTTGATGCCCTACATGACCGCTGGCCTTCCCACACCGGACGAGTCGTTGCAGCTCTTCGTTGCAATGGCAGATGCCGGCGCGGATGGGTTCGAAGTCGGCATTCCGTACGCCGACCCATTGATGGACGGTCCCATCATCCAGACAGCGGGAGAGCGGGCCCTGGCGGCAGGGTCAGGAGTGGAAGTGGGTCTGGACATCCTGCGCAAGGTGATTGAGGCGACGGGTAAACCTTCGGTTGTGATGACATATGTGAATCCCGTGCTCATGATGGGAATCGAGGCCTTCGCCAACAGGGTCGCGGTAGCCGGAGGATCCGGGGTCATAATTGCCGACCTCCCCGTGGATGAGGCTGAGCCGTTTGCGCAAATCTTCAAAGAGAGAGGTATCGGCCTCATCCTTTTTGCGGCTCCAACCACCACTGACGATCGTTTGGATAGGGTCGTGGCCGCGGCGCCCCCCTTTGTCTACGGAATCGCCGAGGTGGGCGTCACCGGCGAGAGAGCCTCTGCATCGAGCCACATAGCCGAAGTAGTTGAGAGAGTGCGCCGCCACGCTGATATACCGGTAGTTGCCGGGGTCGGGATATCGACCGCCGACCAGGCACGAGCTGCGGCTCGTGTGGCCGATGGAGTCATCGTGGGATCGGCGTTGGTGCGCCGGGTGCTCGAGGCGGGCGATGCCGCTGCCGCCGCCGATTCTCTTGGGATCGCCGTAGCGGAGTTCGCCGCCGCGGTGCGGTATACGGCAGAGTGACTAGCCACCTCGGATGGATGCTTTTTGCGTCTGGTACCAGCCGGACCGGGAGTGCACGATTGGACAGGACCGCGTCCGCCACCTTCCGGTGCGGCGCGGTCCACACCGGCGAGCGGGCAGGTCGACCCTTACTTCGGTTGAACGCACCACACACCGTTGGGTCGATCGCCCGCCGCCGCAAGTCACGTCGTTCCTCCGGGTACATTCGGCCCTAGTCGGTCCTGCCCGCCCTCTGTAGGTTTGCGACAACAGAGGAGAGTGGCATGCGCGTTCTTGTTGCAGTTGCGTCCAAGCACGGGTCGACCAGGGAGATCGCCGATGCGATCGGCCAGACCCTGGAGGCCGCCGGGCTCGACGCCACCGTCGCCGACATCGACCTGGTGAGCGACACCTCCGGCTACGACGCCGCGGTCCTAGGAAGCGGCGCATATGCCGGCAACTGGCTGAAAGCTGCCCGTGCTTTTGTAGATCGAAACGAGCAAGCCCTCGCCAAGATGCCCGTATGGCTCTTCTCGAGCGGTCCTCTGGGTGATCCGTTGAAGCCCGATGACGACGAAGCGGTGAAGATCCAGGGCATCGAGAAGGCGACCAAAGCGGCGGATCATGCCATCTTCCCCGGAGCTCTCGACAAGGCAACGCTCAGTTTTGGGGAGAGAGCGATCATCAAAGCGGTGCGGGCTCGGGAGGGCGACTTCCGCAACTGGGATGCAATCGCGGATTGGGCGAAGGAGATCGCCATGTGTCTCAAGGGCGAGTGGCCGTACACGAGTTGAGCGAGAACGCCCGACGGCGCAATCGAAAGCCGAGCTGAGGCGACGCCTTGGGATCTCGCCGTCCGCGATCTGTATCACCAGCGCGGGCCGATAGATGGTGATCGACTGAGCCTCTGGTTCACCAGATACGGGGCGCGCTCTCAAACCAACCTGTGAGGATTCGACGGGTGGGGTTGCAGCGTGTCCGGAGGACAGGCACGTACCGGGAGGGGGACTCGAACCCCCACGGGCTTTCGCCCAACGGATTTTGAGTCCGTCGCGTCTTCCATTTCGCCATCCCGGCCTGAACAGCCATATTAGGTCGATTGCTGCGTAGACTCCCGCTCTCATGAAGCGAACCGAGCGAAGACTCTTCGAGATCGGCGATGAGATCGAAGCGTTGGCTGAAGCCGAACGGCTGGCAGCTGAAGAACTGATCTACCACCAACATCTCAACGACGACGCTCAGCGAGATGCCGCGGTCAGCGGTAACCCGATTGATCGTGCCGATGCGCGGGAGACGGCGGGCGATGTCGCCCGGTTCGAACGGCACCTCGACAACCTGCGAAGGCGTCGGGAGAGACTGGAGGCGAAACGGGAACGTCTCGTCGGCAGGCTGGGGAGTGACTAGTCATTTCGACTTTTGTGGAATTCGCTATCAACCTGCGGAACCTATGGTCCGATGTAGCTTTAGAATTAGTCCTAGCCATTCGACCTGAGGCCAGGTAACATATGCCCACTATGTGTAGTCAAGCTGATACAATGCGTGTCCAATGATACGACGATCCCAGAGAAAAACTCGCAAAGGCGAGGAAGGCGCAGCCCTTGTCGAGATGGCATTTGTGCTGCCTGTCCTGTTCCTGCTCATATTCGGCGCACTCGAGTTCGGCATGGTCTTCAAAGAACGTTTGACCATTGCCTCCGCTGCCAGTTCGGCGGGCCGCACCGGGGCGACCATGGGAACACGCGAGGCTGCCGACATTCGGATTCTCGAAGCGCTCGAGGCCGGTCTCTACGATCAGGTTGATGCAAGCGTCATCGTCAGGGTGGAAATCTTCCGGGCGAACACAGTGACCGGTGCAAAAACCGGAGACGTAAACTCGTACGACTACAAGCCGCTTGATCCGGTGTGCCGGTGGACGCCCTGTCCCGATCCGGCCGTCGGCGGCTGGGGATACGGTGGTACTTGGATTCCCTCGGTCAGAGATACCACCCTCGATCCGGGCGGTGGCGGGCTCGACGTCCTTGGCGTCGAGGTCACCTACCACCACACACCGGTGACCAATATTCTCACCTACCTGGACCGTGACTTCGCAGAGCGTGCTCTTGTTCGGCTGGAGCCCGATACCTTTGGGACGGGGGGGCCATGAGCAAGCCGACAACTGGCCGAGTTCGATTGCGGTCGATGTTCAAAGACACCGACGAGTCGCAGTCCGGGGCCACAATCATCCTCGTTGCCTTTCTTTTTACCGTCCTTCTCGGGTTTGCTGCGTTCGCCGTAGACTTTGGCTGGCTGTACCTCAACGGGATCCGCATCCAACACGGTGCCGACGCCGCCGCCCTCGCCGGCGTTGTCTACGAGCCGGGAGACCAACCAACCGCGTATGCCGAGGCCCGATTCTCGGCCGCAGAGAATGGTTACAACCATTTCGCCGCCGGCACGACCGTTACTCCGGTCGACTACAGCGATGACACCAGCGGCATTGTCGAGAACCCGTACCAGCTTGCTGTCACGGTGGAAGACTCGGTGGACACATTCTTCATGCGGATCTTCGGCATCAGCAACATCTCCATCGGAAAGACCGCGGTCGCCGAGTATGTGTTGCCGCTGCCGATGGGCAGCGACCTCCCGTATTTTGGTGAGGACCCGAGCATCCCGGGACGCGATCCGCACTTCTGGGCCAACATCCACGGCTACTACACCGGCCGGACGATGGGCGACCGCTATGCATCGCAATGCGTAGACGGTGGCAGTACCAGCGGGTGTACGAAGAACGACGACCGGCGGGAGACCACGTACAACACCCTGGGTCAACCGGTAACCGGCGGCTACCTCTACGGAGTGGAGGTCGACGACACGGTGAGCAGCCTGCAGGTGCAGGCCTTCGATGCGCCGTTCTATAGGCTGGGAAGCGACTACTTCCTCGTCGGAGACAACGAGCAAGGCGGTAGCCAGGGTCCGACAACACACTTTGTCTTGTACCATCCCGACCCGACACCGCTGAACACCACGGACAACACCGTGGCCTGTCATCGGATCTTCGGTCCAGAGGACAGCTTCGCCGATTTTGATGGCGACGGTGATGTGGGCTCGAGGAACGGCAACGACTGGGATGCCGACCCCGATGATGACCAGAACGCCGATGGTTTCTTCGACTGGACTGATGTCGAGCTCGGTTATCCGGGTGGCGTAGCCGCCCTTTGGGACAACATCTGCCCGGCGGCCATCCCTGTTGCTAGCGCAGCGGTTTATCCACTGCGGGTTGTGATCGAGGATCCCGGCGGGGCCGACGACCGTGGTCTCAATCGCTATTCGCTGCGGGCGAATACCACCGGCAACGCACCGCGCTTCTACGGGCTCGGAGACATGGCTGTCTACGTGAACTTCGATGGCAACACATCGACGTTCAACCTGGCAGAGGTCTACCCGGTACACGCCGGCAAAGAGCTCGTCATCGAACTCTGGGATCCGGATTCGGGTAACAACGGCGTTGAGATCTACAGGCCGGACGGCAGCCTGCCGCAGTGTTCCTGGTCCGCCACGGACGGACGTTCGGGCGGTCCCGGACCATGCGACATCAACTACGGGTCGTCGTTCAACAATCATCACATGCAGATCCGGATCGACATCTCTGACGCTTACACGTGCGACACGAGCCCCGGCGGCGACTGTTGGTGGACGATCGAGGTCAGCTACCCCGGTGGCGCCAACGACACCACGACCTGGTCGGCGCGGATCGAGGGAAATCCGGTAGCGCTGGTCAAGTAGCAGGCAACGGGTAGCGAGGTTCCTAACGCAATCGTGCTGGGATGTGACTGCGGCGCGTTACGATCCGGGGATGGCAAGACTTGCACTTCTGGACGGCCACTCGCTCGCCTATCGCGCCTTTTACGCGCTTCCTTCCGATCTGGCGACGCCCAGCGGGCAGGTGACCAACGCCGTTCTCGGATTCACCAACATGCTCATCCGGCTGATGCGCGACGAGCGACCAGATGCGATCGCTGTTGCCTGGGATGTACGTGGACCGAGTCTCCGCAAAGAGAAGTATCCCGAGTACAAGGCGCAGCGTGACGCGCCTCCCGACATCTTCGCCAGCCAGCTTCCGCTGATCCGCGAGGTGCTGGATGTGCTGAACATCCGCCAGCTGACGTCACCGGGCTACGAGGCAGACGACGTCATCGCCACAATCACGTCGCAAGCGGTCGCCGGTTCTTGGGAGGTACTGGTCGTGACCGGCGACAGGGATAGCTTCCAGCTCGTCGACGATGACGTCACAGTGCTATACACCCGCCGCGGCATCTCCGACGTCGTGACCGCGTCTCCCGAGTGGATCACAGAAAAATACGGCGTCACCCCGGCCCAATACCGGGACTATGCGGCACTCCGTGGTGACTCCTCCGACAACCTTCCCGGGGTTCCGGGAGTTGGGGAGAAGACTGCGTCGCGCCTCATCGGCGAATACGGGAGCCTCGAAGGGGTCTATGCGCATCTCGATGAGCAGACTCCGCGGCTGCGCGAGAACCTCGAAGCGCATCGCGAGCAGGTGTTCCTCAACCAGGAGCTCATGGAGATGCTGCCCGATGTGCCCGTAGCCGAAGCACCCGACGGCGTTGACCCGGAGTCTCTACTGCTGCAGGAGTGGGACCGCGACGAGGTTCGGGCCGTGTTTGAAGGATTGGCGTTTCGAGACGTGTGGGATCGGCTCACCGAACTCGGCGGTTACCACTCCGAGGACGAGGTTGCTGCGCGCGATATCGATGTCACCACAGTGGCATCCCGCGACGCCATCGCAAAGCGCACCGATGCCGGCACCGCGGGTATCGAGCCTGTCTGGGACAACGATGGTTTGATGGGGGCGGTTGTGTCCGCCGAGGCGGATCGGGCCTATTTCGTCCCGGAGCAATACCTCGGTGATCTTGTTGCCGAGGTCACGTCCGGCCATGGGCTGGCCGCTCATGACGGGAAAGCACTACTTCGAGCGCTGTTCGAAGCAGGGCTGGAACCACCACCCCTTGGCTTCGACACGGCTCTGGCCGCCTACATCATCAACCCGGGGCAGCGCACACCTGACCTCGAAGACCTGGCATATCGTGAACTCGGAGTTTCGGTCGCGCCGGTTGCAGACGAAGCACAGGACACGCAGGCGTCTTTTGACTTCGACGGATCGTCTGGTCCGGATCTCGAGAGCCTCGGGCGACGTGCAGTCGCCGTCCGTGATCTTGTTGATCCGCTTCGCTCCCAACTCGAGGCGAGGGGAGAGGCCGACCTCTTCGGTGAGATCGAACTGCCGCTCGTCCCGATCCTGGCACGCATGGAGCAGACAGGCGTCGGCGTCGATCGCACCTTCCTCGAGGATTTCGGCAACGATCTGCGGGGCAGGCTGGCCAAGCTGGAGTCATCAATTCACGCTGCGGCCGGCGGGCCTTTCAACGTCAACTCGACCCTGCAGCTGCGAGAGATCCTGTACGACCGATTGGAACTCCCCGTTCTCAAGCGCACGCCGAAGGGCGTACCGTCGACCGATGCCACCGTCCTCGCCAAGCTCCGCGGGGAACACCCGATGGTCGACGACCTGCTGACCTTCCGTGAATTGGAGAAACTGCGGTCAACCTACGTAGATGCCCTGCTGCCGCTGATCGAACCCGACGGGCGCGTGCGGGGGCGGTTCAACCAGATGGCGGCTGCCACCGGACGGCTCTCACAGGAACAGCCAAACCTGCAAAATATCCCGGTGCGTTCGGAGGAAGGCCGGGCCATTCGCAGAGCATTCGTTGCAGACGAGGGCTGTGAGTTCCTCGTAGCCGACTACAGCCAGATCGAGCTGCGCATCCTGGCGCACATGTCGGGAGACCGGGGGCTCGTTGACGCCTTCAATCAGAATCTCGATATTCACGCAGCGACGGCGGCGAACGTCAACGGAGTGGCGATCGAGGACGTCGAGCCGGGACAACGCAGACGCGCCAAGATGATCAACTTCGGCCTTCTCTACGGGATGGAGGCGTACGGTCTGGCGCAGAGGCTCGAGATCAGTCGCGACGAAGCTCAGCAACACATCGACGTCTATTTCGACCGCTTTCCCGATGTTCGTGAGTTCATGCAGGGGATCGTCGCCGAGGCTCGCCAGTCCGGCTTCACAACGACGCTGCTGGGACGGCGGCGCTACCTGCCCGAATTGGCGAGCGGCAATTTCAGAACGCGTCAGTCGGGGGAGAGGATGGCGCTCAATGCCCCGATCCAGGGTTCGGCTGCGGACATCATCAAGAAGGCCATGGTTGTGCTCGAGGAGCGGTTGCGGGAGATGGGGTCACAAGCAGAGATGCTGCTCCAGATACACGATGAACTGGTCCTCGAGGTACCCGATGGCGAGTTGGAGCAGGTGGCGGACGTCACCCGCAATGTCATGGAGGGCATCGTCGACCTCAGCGTCCCACTACGGGTCGACTCGGCGACAGGGCCGACGCTCGCGGACTGCGAGCACTGAAGACCCTGGTCCGAGGCCTGCCAAAGAATGTCAAGCTTGTCTGAATGTTTTGGTGCACGGGACGGATCGCGTGCTACCATCTCGTCGGTCTCGACGCCTGCGCGCGCTCGTAGACAAATCCATGTTCCCAAGGAGTTGATGTTCACGCATGGCCGACGATACGGCAACCGAGCCAACGCAGCCCGAGGCTGTTGAAGGCACGGATCCCACTACCCCAACCCAGACCCCCCCACAGGATGAAATCACTGCTGAGGAGGTCTCACCCGCCGACGCCGAAACCGTTGAGGTCGAAGCCGTCGCAACTCCAAAGGAAACCCCCGTCGCCGAGGATGTCTCTGCTCCTGAGGAGGCTCCCGTTGCCGAGGATGTCTCTGCTCCTGAGGAGGCTCCCGTTGCCGAGGATGTCTCTGCCTCTGAGGAGGCTCCAGTTGCCGAGGATGTCTCTGCTCCTGAGGAGGCTCCAGTTGCCGAGGATGTCTCTGCTCCTGAGGAGGCTCCAGTTGCCGAGGATGTCTCTGCTGTTGACGCTGGCTCGGAAGTCGTTCCGGAAGTAGCTACAGAACCTGAGGCGACCGAGGAACCAGTCTCGGCCGAGCCGCAGTCACTCTCGCGCCCCAGTGTCGGGGAGCGACCGGCAATCACGGCGCCGCGCGACATCGGCGATGTCTCCGACGATCTGAGCGCTGAGGATTTTGCAGCCGTCATTGAACGCACCGTTTTCGAGTTCAAAGAAGGCGACATCGTCGGCGGCACGGTCGTCCGGGTCGATCCCGACGAGGTGTTGGTCGATATCGGCTACAAAGCTGAGGGAGTAATCCCGGCTCACGAGCTTTCGATTCGCAATCACATCAATCCCGATGAGGTCGTCAAAGAAGGCGAACCGATCGAAGCGCTTGTTCTCCAGATGGAGGACGATCAGGGCCGGTTGGTTCTCTCCAAGAAGCGCGCCCAGTACGAGCGCGCCTGGGGACGAATCGAGGGAGTCATGAACGAGGGCGGGACCGTTTCCGGTCCGGTCATCGAAGTTGTCAAAGGCGGCCTGATCGTAGACATCGGTCTGCGAGGGTTCTTGCCGGCATCGCTCGTCGACCTCCGCAGGGTGCGCGATCTTGCCCCATTTATCGGTGAGTCGATCGAGGCCAAGGTCATCGAACTCGACAAGAACCGCAACAACGTCGTGCTGTCGCGCCGGGCGCATCTCGAAGAGGCGCAGGCGGAACAACGTCAAGCCTTCCTCTCAGATCTGGAACCGGGTGATGTCAGAGACGGCGTCGTGTCGTCCGTGGTGAATTTCGGAGCGTTCGTCGACCTCGGTGGCATGGACGGTCTTGTCCATGTCTCTGAGTTGTCATGGCAGCATGTGAGCCATCCCAGCGAGATCGTCACGGTTGGCGACAAGGTCCAGGTGCGAGTTCTCGAGGTCGATCGCAACCGGGAGCGGATCTCGTTGTCAATCCGCCAGACCAGGGAAGACCCCTGGGAAGAGTTCATCCGGGACACCGATTTGGGCTCGATTCTCGATGGAGAGGTCACCAAGACGGTGCCGTTTGGCGCCTTCATTGCAGTGGGCGAGGGAGTCGAGGGACTAGTCCATGTCTCTGAGATCGCGCTCCATCACGTCGAAAGCCCCGAACTAGAACTTTCGATCGGTCAGCAAGTACGGGTAAAGGTCACGGAGATCGATGCCGACAGACGTCGTGTAAGCCTGTCCATCAAACAGGCTCTCCCCGAGTGGGAGGAGCGCTCGACATACAGTCAGCGCCGTACACCGAGCAGACCGAGACGCAGGGAGTTCCAGCGTGAAGATGAGGCCACAGAGGTTCCAACCTTCGCAGCAGACGCGTCTCTTGAAGCCATCCTCGAGGAACTCAAAGAACGAGGAATCGGGCGCAAGTAGCCCAAAGGTACTTGACACGGAGCACTGTGGTGCTTGGCTATTGGCGCGGCGTGTGGTGTCGAATCCTGATTCCTGTCGTGTGATGCTTTCTGAACAGACCGGAAGGGCCAACTGAAATGGGTAGACGATCCCTTGTACTGATTATTGCGCTCGCGCTGGCGGCGGTGTCCGCGTTCTCGGTGTGGCAGTTCTTGAGCACAGTCGAGGACGAAGCACGGGCCGAGGTCCAGGAAGTTGTGGTGTATAGGGCAACGCAACTGATAGAGACTGGGACCAGCGCGGTGGAAGCCGAGGCATTCATCGAGCAATCAACCGCATTGGTCGACAATGTGGCCTTTGAGGGCTCGCAGATTGTCTGTACCGGACCCGCACAGGGCTCTGATGCACCCCTCGATGTGTGCGGCCGGAACCCGAGGCTGGATTCCGTTCTCGATCCGATCAATGTGGCAGCCGGACCGATTAGTGCCGGCCAGTTGATCACATCAGAGATGTTCGTACCGCCGAACCTCCTGACCGATGTCAAGCTGTCCGAGTCGATTCCGCAGGGCAAGGTGGCAGTCTCCTTCCTGCCCGATGCCGCTTCTGCTTCCGGTGGTTTCGTCAGGCCGGGAGACAGAGTCAACCTCGTTGCCTCTGCTTCCATCGACCTGACCCAGTCGACCGCACTGCTGCAGGATCCGGAGCTGCGCCAAATTCTTCTCGGCGAATTCGCCGTTCCCGTTGATGAGCCAGTGGCTCCACCGGCAGAGGAAGGCGCCACCGACGAGACCGAAGACCAAGATCCGGTGACTCGTCTTGCTGATACCCTCCCGGGTTCGCTCGACTTCACCCAGACTGTCCTTCAAGACGTCGAGGTCCTCGCCGTAGGTCCCGACACTCGCCCCAGTCCGCTGGGCACCGGCCTCGAGCCGGCCGGATCGCAGATCGTTGTGCTCGAAGTCACCCCGGAACAGGCGGAGAAGATCGAGTTCGCCAGGCAGTACACCTCTGTCGCCCTGTCGCTCCTCCCGAGCGGTGAAGACACCGTCTACTCGCCGTTTGATTCTCGCGGCATAATCATCGACGACCTGTTCAGCCTGATCGATCGGATCCGGGAGCAGTTCGAAGAAGCAGGAGTCCTCCTTGGCAACGGATAGTGGAACCTATTCAGTTCTAATAGTCGACAACGACGACCAGTTCGTCGAGGCGACACGCACGCTGCTCGAGGGCCACAAGGTTCACACAGCGCGCAACATCAGCGATGCGCAGCGGCGTCTCGTTGAGGAGTCGATCGATCTAACGGTCGCCGGGCCGTCCTATGCGCACGAAGCAGGCGTGGTCGAAGTGACGCTCCTGTTCGACGTGCGGGCCGACCTGCCGGTAGTTCTCGTGGCCGACGCAGTGGACACGAACGTGTTGCGGGCGGCCCTACGAGCCGGCATCAAGGACGTTATCGAGGTGCCGCTGACGACGTCCAAGATCGAGGACGCCTTTGGTCTGGTCGAGCAGATTCACAAGCGTGAAGAGGACGGCCCCAAGAAGCGCAAGATCGGCAAAGTAGTTACGATCATGTCCCCGAAAGGTGGAGCGGGGAAGACGATGACCACGGTCAATACTGCATTGACCCTGGCAGGGTGGGGCGATCCCTCCCGGGTCGTCATCCTAGACGCCGACCTTCAGTTCGGTGATGTGTGCATCTCCCTTCAGATCGATCCGCGCCACACAATTGTCGATGTGGCGCGGGACATCGACAAGCTCGACGAGGACCTTCTCGATAGTCTTCTCGCCCGGCACGCCTCGGGCATGCGGGTACTGTCAGCGCCGTTGGAGCCATCACTTGCCGACGAGGTCTCGACCCAGGTGGTCGTGAAATCAATCGGGATGCTCAAGCGGATGTTCGACTACATAGTTATCGACACTGCTCCGTTTCTAGACGAGCCGGTGCTGTCGATTCTCGAGCGGTCCGACGTTGTTCTGTTGGTTGTCGACATGGATCTCCCTGCAGTCAAGAATGCCAAGCTTGCTCTAGACACTCTCAGACTCATCAAGTTCCCATTCGAGAAGATGAAGCTGGTTTTGAACAGGGTTAACTCCAAGGCTCGTCTGGACATCGGTGAACTCGAGCGGTCGCTCGGTCTCGAGGTGCAGGCCGCCGTTTCGTCGGACAAGCTGGTGCCGCGGGCCGTCAATGAAGGCGAGCCGGTTGTGACTCTCTATCCGAGAAGCCGCGTCGCCCGAGACTTGCGTGGCGTTGCTCAACTTGCACTCGACGAGAACGATCTCCTCGAAGATGCTGAAGGTGAAGGGGCGAAGCGCCGATGGTTCAGATGATTAGACGCCAAGCCAAAGGGGACGAGCAATGAGTCTCGCCGACCGGGTGAAAGCCGCCAAGGCCCAAGAAGTAACCGTAGAAGGCCACCGGGAAGAGGTGGTTCAGGAGCTGCGCAGGAAACTCCACTACAAGGTCGTTGAGGGCCTCGGTCCAATGTTGTATGACCGGCAGATGAGCGATGCTGAGCTCAAGCTGCGAGTCATGGAGATGCTGGAATGGGCTCTCGATCAAGAAGAGTCGGTTCCGCTGGCTCGTGCTGATCGGGTAGCGCTGCTGCAGGAGATTGCCGACGACGTCCTCGGCTACGGACCGATCGATCCGTTCTTGTCGGACGTCGATATCACTGAAGTCATGGTAAACGGCCCTCACCAGGTGTGGGTGGAGCGGGCCGGCAAGCTGAGTCTGTCCGAGACGCGGTTTGTTGATGCGACCCACCTCGAGCGAATAATCGAAAAGATCGTCGGTCAGGTCGGCCGCCGAATCGATGAATCCACTCCGATGGTCGATGCGCGGCTTCCAGACGGATCCCGTGTCAACGCCGTCATTCACCCCCTTGCGATCGGCGGGCCGTTCCTTACGATTCGTAAGTTCTCGGCCGATCCGTTCACCTCAGATCAGCTGGTGGAGATGGGTTCCTTCACAGAGCAGGTAGCCGGTTTTCTAAGGCGCTGTGTCTACGGCAGATTGAACGTGATCGTCAGCGGTGGTACCGGTTCTGGTAAGACGACGCTGTTGAACGTGCTTTCGAGCTTCATTCCCGACACAGACCGGATCATTACTGTTGAAGATGCCGCCGAGCTGCGCCTCAACCAGATGCATGTGCTGTCATTGGAAGGTCGCCCGGCAAACATCGAAGGACAAGGCCGCGTCGCCATTCGCGATTTGGTCCGGAATACCTTGCGTATGCGTCCCGACCGCATCGTTGTCGGTGAGGTTCGTGGCGGGGAAGCGCTCGACATGCTCCAGGCCATGAATACCGGCCACGATGGTTCTTTGACGACGATCCACTCCAATAGTCCTCGTGACACCCTTGCCCGTATCGAGACCATGGTGCTTATGGCAGGTATGGACCTGCCGGTACGAGCTATCCGGGAACAGGTCTCCTCCGCGGTTGACCTGGTGGTCCACCTCAGCCGTCTCCGCGACGGTACGCGCCGTGTGACCCACGTCACCGAGGTGGTCGGTATGGAAGGTGATGTGATCACCACCCAGGACCTCTTCATGTTCGACTACGGCATGGGACTCGACGGAGACGGTCGTTTCCTTGGACGTCTCAAGGCAACCGGAATTCGCCCTTCATTCAGCGAACGGCTCACCGACTACGGCATCAACCTGCCTGCGGAATTGTTCGCTCCGGAACCATTTGCGAAAAGGTAGCGATGAAACGTCTTGTAACAGTACTGGCTCTGGCGATGGCAATGCTCGTGCTTGCCGCCTCGCCGGCGCTAGCCCAGAGTTCTCTGACGAGTGACGCACGCCCGATTCTGCTTCTTGCGGGAGCAATCGGCGCTGGGATCGCCCTGTTCTTCCTGATAATTGTCCTGTTCAACCCGAGTTCTTCGGTCGAACGCGATCTGCAGGGACGGCTCGGTGCGTACACGGAGGACGATGAGGATCGAGGCCGTTGGGCCCGTATCCCATTGTTGCGCCGCTTTGTGAGCGGGGCGGAGGATATCGCCCGCGACCGTGGCTTCATCAACCAGATCGAGACGGCGCTGGATCAGGCCAACATGCCGCTGCGTCCCGGGGAAGCGATCGCCGGGATCATCGGACTTGCCGCCGTCGCAGGTGTAGTGGTGATGGTCGTTCAGCAGAGCCCGATATGGGGCGCCATAACCGGGGCGGTGGTTCTGGCAGTCGCCGTCGTCGTAGTCCAGGGGATCGCGTCACGTCACAAAGCGAAATTCGAGAACCAGCTACCCGACACTCTCAACCTACTTTCGACCTCGCTTCGTTCCGGCTACTCGCTGCTGCAAGCGGTCGAGGCGGTCGCAGCCGAAGCGCCCGAGCCCACTGCTCGGGAATTCGGTCGGGCGATGAACGAGACCAGGCTGGGTCGTTCTCCGGTTGCCTCTCTGAAACAGGTCGCCGACAGGATGGAGTCGGTTGACTTCGACTGGGCCGTCCTGGCAATCAGCATTCAAAGGGAGGTTGGCGGCAACCTTGCGGAGGTTCTGCAGACGGCTGCCGACACCATGCTGCAGCGAAATCGACTGCGCCGAGAGATGAAAGCGCTGACTGCTGAAGGCCGAGTGTCCGCATTGGTCCTGGGTTCTCTTCCGTTCTTCCTATTCCTGTTTCTGTTCACAACAAGGCGTGACTATTTGCAGCCAATGCTCGAGTCAACCTGGGGCCTGATCGCTCTGGGCGGGGCATTCGGTTTGTTGCTGATCGGGATTTTCTGGTTGTCGCGCATCGTCAAGGTGGATGTCTGATGGATCAAGCACTCTTTGCAGCAATCGCGGTCGGTGTCACTCTCGGTGCCGCGGCGGTCTTCATTGGTAACGGGGTCGTCCGAGCCAGAGCCAGCGCATCGCGCCGCCTCGCAGGACTGCGCGAGAACCGCTCCGACGTCCTCGAAAAAGGATTCGGCGAACGAGCCGTAGCTCCCGTGTTCCAGGGTGTCGGAAGATTTGCGATGCGATGGACCCCGCAGGGATGGGGAGCACGGGTCGAGAAGAAGCTGATTATCGCCGGCTGGGCGCCGCGCATAGATGCCAGCAGCTGGGCTGCCATCAGAGTGATCGTCTTCGTGGCGGGCATCATCCTCGCGTTCTACGTCCAGAGTTTGCTCTCGGGATCCGCACGGCTTGCTGCCACCATCGGAACCGTCGTACTCGGTTTGCTGGGACCGGAGGCAATCCTGAGCCGTAGGGTCGACGAGCGTAAGGCCGCCATGGAGCGGGATCTTCCCGATGTGATCGACTTGCTCGTCATTAGCGTCGAAGCGGGTCTTGGGTTTGAGGGCGCACTCGGACGGGTCGTCCAAAACGTTCCCGGCGAGCTCAGCGACGAGTTTTCGCGCATGCTGCAGGAGACCAGGGTGGGGGTGAGTCGCAACGCAGCACTGAAATCGCTGGCAGAGCGGACCGACGTCGATGATCTCAACACGTTCATCATGGCACTGACACAGGCCGATGCTTTTGGCGTGTCAATTTCACGCATGCTCCGGGTACAGGCTGATGAGATGCGGGTTCGTCGCAGACTGCGCGCCCAGGAACGGGCCTTTGCGGCTCCGGTGAAGATGACATTTCCCCTCGTGCTTTGCATCTTCCCGGGGATCTTCACGGTTCTCCTGGGTCCCGCTGCCATCCAGATCGCCGACACGATTCTCTGATCAGTGGCTCGACTACGAGTAGCCCACATACGGTTGCTGATTCCGTTCGTGGTTCTTGCTTGGCGAGCCGCTCTGCCGATTGGTGATAACTCGTTCCTATGGCATGTGAGGGCCGGTACCTTGCAGCTGGATACCGGGGCAGTATTGCGTACCGATCCGTTTTCCTTTACGGCTTTCGGTGAAGCGTGGAGAACGCAATCCTGGCTGGCTGAACTGGCATACGGCTGGCTCGAACGCCTCACTGACGGCATCTCTTGGGTGCCAATCATGAAGTTCGCAGCCATGGCGGGAACGCTTGCGTTGTTGGGCCTCGTCGTTCACCTGGTAGGTGGCAGGCGGCAATGGGTGACCCTTGGCGGTGTCTTTCTTCTCCTGTGGCAAGGCACGCCATTCGGGGTGGCACGCCCGGCATTGCTCGGTTTTTTGTTTCTCGCCATGACGGTGGCCATCGTTCACACGCGGCATGTCCCTCTGTGGGTGTTGCCGCCGCTGTTCTGGTTGTGGGCGTCGATACACGGGATGTTTGCTGTCGGCCTCGGTTACCTCCTGCTCGACGCTCTGCGGAGACGCTCTCGAAAGCAGATTGCGGCCGTCGCTGTCTCCGGGGCAGTAACGGCTTTGACTGCGCATGGTCTCGGCGCCTGGTGGATCGTCGTCCAGTTCTTGAAGAACCGAGGGGCGCTCGAACTCATCTCCGAATGGCAGCCGCCCGACTTCTCCAACCCGTTCCTCATGCCGCTGCTTGTCGTAGTTGTTGGTCTGATTGTTGCCGGGGTACGCGATCGGTTGGAGGTCGCGGATCTCTGGGTCGTTGTTCCTTTTGTGGCGTTCGGGTTGTTGGCGGAGCGAAACGTCTGGCCGGCGGTCATCGTTCTGACGCCATTTGTGTTTCGGGCGCAACAGGGTGCGCCTGAGGCCACAACAGAGCAGCCGGGCGAATCGGTAGTGATCAACTGGGCGTTTGCGGTGGTCCTCGTTGGCGTTGCTGTCGTGGGGCTACTGCAGCCGGTCGAGCTGAACGAAGAACGCTTCCCGGAGCGAGAGGCCGTTGCCAACCTCGACAATGCACCGCTGTTCAACGGCAGCGCGGTGGGCGGCTATCTCATCTACGCAGATTGGCCCGAGATCGAAGTGTTTATCGATGACCGAGCCGAGTTGTACGGCCGAGACGGATTCCAGCTGTTTCACGATCTGAAATCTGGGGTCGACGTGGAAGAGACGTTCGATCAACTAGGCATCCGGCAAGTTCTGGTGTCTCCCGAATGGCCGATCGTCGGCTATCTGGAACTCCTGGGATGGGATTACCGATATCAAGACGAGTTCTTCGTTGTGATGGCAGTTTCGTAGATCGAGGTCGATCCGACGCGGCGGTGGGTGGCCGTTGCTGGCTTGGCAAAAGAGAAGGGGCCCCGGAGGGCCCCGTTTTCTTTTTGTAGTGGGTTGTGACTAGAGGGTGCCGGCGATCTCGCTGAAGTTCTCTGAGAC
>CAMYKI010000060.1 GCA_947258985.1 uncultured Acidimicrobiaceae bacterium | reverse complement strand
TGGACCCGCAAGGTGAAAGTCAATGGAGATCGCACCGGCGGCCTGGTTGCTCATGATCATTGGAATCTCCAGCGGTGATATCCGGGTCGGGCCACGTTCGTCGAGTATCCCCATCTGCTGCTGCGTCGTTCCGATGCCACCGATTCCCGTGCCACAGACGACACCGGCGCGAAGGCTTGCCGGATCGCCGTCTTCGTATTCCAGACCGGCGTCATCCATCGCCTGCTTCGTTGCCGCCCAGAACAGGATGGAGCTGCGGTCGAGACGTCGTGAGGCCTTGCGGGGCATGTACAGCCCGGGATCGAAATCCTTCACCTCTGCCGCGATGCGGGTCGTCATCGCGGTGGAATCGAATAGCGTGATGGGACCGGCTCCGGAGCGGCCGGCAAGCAGAGCATCCCAGAAGTCGTCGACGGTGTGGGCCAGGGGATTGACGGTCCCCAGCCCGGTCACCACGACCCGGCGGCGATCCACGATCTAGCCGTTCAGCTTCTGGCTAACGAGTTCGGCAGCTTCTCCGACCGTGGTGATCTTCTCAGCTTCCTCATCGGGGATCTTCACATCGAAGTTGTCCTCGAGAGCCATCAACAGCTCGACAACGCCGAGAGAGTCGACGTCGAGGTCTTCCTCGAAACTCGCGTCCATTGTGATGTCGTCCCGTTCCAGGCCGAGTTCATCGACAAGAAGATTGACGAGCTTTGATTCGATCTCTGACTTTTCCATGGCTTCTGCCCTCCTAAAGGGCCAATCCACCGTCGACAACGATGGTTTGACCCGTGATGTACGACGCATCGTCGGAGGCAAGATAGCCCACCGCCGCTGCGACTTCCTGCGGCGACCCGAGCCGCCCCAACGTGATGCTGGTGACGGCTGCCTCCGTCACTTCTTCTCCGAGAGCGGCCGTCATGTCGGTCTCGATAAACCCGGGGGCGACTGCGTTGACCGTGATCCCACGAGACCCGACCTCCTTGGCAAGCGCCTTGGTGAACCCGACAACACCGGCTTTGGCCGCCGAGTAGTTGGCCTGGCCGGCATTTCCGTAGACGCCGGCAACCGAGCTGACCGACACGATTCGGCCCCATCGCGCCCGCAACATCCCGCGCATTACAGCCTTGGAGCAGAGATATACGGAGCTGAGGTTGGTCTGGATCACCTCATCCCATGCCGATGCTTTCATCCGCATGATGAGATCATCACGGGTGATTCCTGCGTTGTTGACGAGCACCGCTACCGGTCCCAGGCTCTCCTGGATCTTCTCGATCATCCCGGCGACGGCATCCTCATCGCCGACGTCCGCTTGCACCGCCAATGCAGACCCTCCCCCGGCTTCGATGACCGAGACAACCTGGTCGGCGGCGGCACGATTCGACACGTAGTTGACTGCCACGGCATGCCCGCGGGCTCCCAGGAGCTCGGCGACGGCGCGACCGATGCCGCGCGAGCCACCGGTAACGAGGGCGACACGGGTTGGTTCGTCGGTCATTCGAGTCCCAATCCCTGGGTGCGTGCGGCCAGCAGTTCCAGGCCGGTCTTGTCGGTGCCGGGAAGTTCGTGGTCAACCCGACGCAGCCGGGTTGTGCGCTCCCCCCAGCGCACCATGGCAGCTCCCCAGGTGAGGCCCCCACCGAAGGCGACCATCGCGACAAGATCACCGGGCGATATTGCGCCCTGATCCAGCGCTTCCGAAAGTGCAATGGGAATGCTGGCTGCGGACGTGTTCCCGTAGGCGTGGATATTGGTGTAGACGGTATCCGGGTCGATGTTGAGCCGGCGGGCCGTCGCATCGATGATCCGGATATTGGCCTGATGCGAAATCAGAACGTCGATGTCCTCTAGTGCCAGGCCCGCATTCTCTACGGCGACGATTGCCCCCTCACCCATTCGGGTCACCGCGTTTCGGAAGACCTCGCGGCCCTCCATGTCGACGGTGGTGGGAACGTCGTGGTCGAACACACTCTCCGTGCCCGCCCCGCGGATGGTGAGGATCTCGGTAAGGCTCCCGTCCGAGTGGAGATTCGAGGAAAGCAGGCCTTCGGGGCCGTCGCTGGCCTCAACGACAACCGCACCCGCCCCGTCCCCGAACAAAACCGCCGTCGACCGATCGGTGAGATCGAGGAATGCGGAAAGTCTCTCGGCGCCGATTATGAGCGCCTTGTCGACCGTTCCGGCCGCAATCATGCCGTTGGCGACACTGAGCCCATAAACAAACCCGCTACAGGCGGCGTTGAGGTCCATCGTCGCCCCGAGCCCTCCGAGTTCACGCTGCACGTAGGCGGCAACGGAGGGAATGGCCCTATCCGGGCTGCATGTCGCGACGATTATCAGATCCATGTCGGCCGCGGATAGGTCGGCGGACGCCAACGCCTGCCGGGCCGCCGCCGTCGCCATGTCCGAGTTCGGAACATGCGAGATGCGCCGTTCTTTGATGCCGCTCCGCGATCTGATCCACTCGTCGTTGGTGTCGATAACGGATGCAAGATCTGTATTTGTGAGAACGGCCGGCGGCGTGTAGTCGCCCCAGCCGATGATGGCTGCGCGCCGCATCAAGCTCCCTTCCCTTCCTGAGACGTCATACTACGGCCGGCTGATCAGCTGCCGCGGCGATGTCGTCGAGCGACGACACGGTAATGACCTTGGTGTCCCTACCGGTGCGTTTCGCCATCTCCAAGCTCCCGTCACCGGCTCGAATGTGATCGAGAGCCTCGACTCCCTCCGGGCCAGCTACGGCATCGAGGACCGGGAACCGGCTGCATCGATCTGGAATATGAACGGCGTATTGCATCGGGTATCAGACTCCGGGTGTCGCAGAACAGTTACGAGTCGCAAAAGGTATTGAGGGCTGGTGCCGACAGAGACACTGATGAGACGGATTCTCCCAATAGTCATCCTGATGATGCTGGCGCTGTGGCTCGTATCTGCTCTTGGAGGCGGACCCAACGCCGACACGCCGGTCCTGGTCCTGGCCGCCGATGACCCGATATTGCGACTACCGGTTTCGCCCGGGGTCGATCGAATCGTCTCTGACCTACGCATAGAACTCCAGAGGCTGGCTGCGGTCGAGACGGACGCTCGAATTGCGGAGGCTCTACTAGGACTGAGCGATGACGACGATCTGCTGCGTTCTATCGCTACAGCACCGGTCGACATGTTCGCCAGCGGAGATGCGGCAGCCACGGCGACCGCCGTCTACGACATCACGCTCGGACCCGATCTGGTGACCGTGATCGTCACGACCGTCGAGCTCGTTCCCGGTTACGGGGCAACCGCCGTCAGCAGGGAGCACGAGGACGGGCACGCCCTGATCAACAGGTCCGTGGCGCAACGGTGCGCTGCGGAGGCTCTCGCCGCGGGAGTCAACTCAGGTCGTCGAGGTGCTTCGCTCATCGACGGAATGATGGCATATATGACAGACGCCGCGGATTCTGTACACACGGTGTACCACAGGTACGTGACGGGTGCTCCATTCGGGCGGCATATCCGCCTTGCCGAACAGGCCCTGGCCGAAGTACTTCCCTGCGCCTGATCAGCTCAATCGAGCGAATCAGCAACCGCGAGGACCCTCTCGACGTCGGCAGCTTCGACATTGTGGTGGGTGCAGAATCGCAGGACGCCGGGCACGATGAACGCAGTGAAGACGCCGGCCTCGGCGAGGGCGGCCTCGAATCTGGTGGCCGGCCATGGGAGACCGGCTTCGTCAACCACCACCATGTTGGTAACGACGGACGTTGCGTCCACTGCCTCCGGGTAGCGAGTTGCCAACCCCTCCCCGAGCAATTTGGCAACGGTGTGATGATCGTGAACGCGCTCCCGAGTCTCCAGCGCGACCCGGGCAGCCGCCGCAATGACACCGGCCTGGCGCATCGAGCCACCCAGCCGGGAGCGCACTTGCCTGCCGGCGGCGATGAAGTCTCCATCGCCCGCCAGCACCGAGCCAACCGGAGCGCCTAACCCCTTTGAGAAGCAGAACATGACGCTGTCGACGCATGCGGCAAAGTCGGCTGCCGCAGTGCCCGATGCGGCTGCGGCATTCCACAGCCGGGCGCCATCGAGATGAATGGAAAGGCCCATCGACCGAGCAATGTCTGATCCTTCGCGCATTACCTCGACCGGCACCACGGTGCCGCCGGACACGTTGTGAGTGTTCTCCCACGAGAGCAGCGACACCCGGGGAAGGTGATATGCGGTACCGGCGGCAGCGCCCCGGATCTGGTCCCCGGTCATTACGCCGTTGCAGGTAGGCACAGTGCGAAACGCCACTCCGAAGTTCGCCGCCGCCCCGCCGTGCTCGTAATTGCGAACGTGAGCCCGATCCACGCAGACAACCTCGTCGCCGGGGCTGGTGTGGGTTCCGATGGCGATCTGATTGGCCATGGTCCCCGATGGCGTGAACACGGCGGCCTCCTTGCCGAGCAGGCCGGCGACCATCTCCTCCAAGGCATTGACCGTGGGATCTTCTCCATAGACGTCATCGCCCACCTCGGCGTCGGCCATTGCTCGGCGCATCTCCGGGGTGGGATGTGTCACCGTGTCCGATCGGAAGTCGGCTACTCCATTGGCAAAGGCCACGCCTAGACCGCCGTCAACTTGTCAAGCGCCTTGCGGATGCCACGAACGGCCTGACCGGTTCGATGCTCATTCTCAACAAGGGCAAACCTGACGTACCCTTCGCCACTAGGCCCAAATCCGATCCCGGGGCTCACTGCAACTTTGGCTTCACGAAGCAGGTGGAACGTGAAGTCCATGGAGCTCATGTAGTCGTATTCGTCGGGGATCCTTGCCCAAACAAACATGGTGCCCACCGGTTTTTCGATGGGCCAGCCGGCACGATTGAGACCGTCGACCAAGATGTCGCGCCGTTTTTTGTAGACCTCCTGGACCTCGGAGACGTGCTCGTCACCCTCATTTAGGGCCAGGATCGATGCGATCTGGATGGGCTGGAATGTCCCGTAGTCGAGATAAGACTTGATCTTGGCCAGCGCGCCGACCATCTCCGGGTTGCCGACGACAAATCCGACACGCCAGCCGGCCATCGAGTGCCCTTTGGTGAGCGTGTACAACTCGACGCCAACGTCCTTGGCCCCGGGTACCTGCAACATGCTGGGCGCTTCATAGCCGTCGAATGTGATGTCGGCGTAGGCAAAGTCGTGCACCAGCATCACATTGTGCTCTCGGGCAAAAGCAACCAGCTTCTCGAAGAACTCGAGCCCGACCGTCTTGGTCGTGGGATTGTGCGGGAAGGAGACCACGATTACCCGAGGTCGCGGCCAGGAGTCGAGGAACGCTTCGTGGAGATGCTCGAAGTAGTCGGCACGATGCAATACGGGCACACGCCGAACCTCGGCTCCGGCAAGTGCGGCCGCATAGATGTGGATGGGATACGACGGCTCAGGCACCAGAGCTACGTCGCCGGGCTGGACCAGCGTCCACATGAGATGGGCCAGGCCCTCCTTGGCGCCGATGGTGTTGATGGCCTCCGTCTCCGGATCGAGCTCGACCCCGAAACGTCTCTGATAGCGGTCGGTGATGGCTTTGCGAAGATTGGGGATGCCCCGGGATGCCGAATACCGATGGTTGCGGTCGTTGGCAGCGGCTTCAGCCAGCTTGTCGACGACGAACTCGGGCGAGGGGATGTCCGGATTGCCAAAACCGAGGTCGACAATGTCCTCTCCGGCACGCCGCGCCTCGAGCTTGAGTTGGTTCACCTCGGCGAACACATAGGGGGGAAGGTTGTTGATTCTGCGAAAGTCCATAGTCCGGTTGAGGGTAGCGGCAGTTCGGACGGGGACCGCGCCGCTACCGATCGCGACTGGGGACGGCCTAGTGGATGAAGATGAGGCGTCGCAGCCGACCGGGGATCAGCTCGACTCCCCAGCCCGCAATTCCGCGCACGAACTCGAGCCCATCCTCCGACCCGTCCCAGTAGTGGTCAACGAGTTCCGGCGGGCTCACCCGCAAGAGGAAATCGATGGCGAACGCAAGAACCAGGAGGTCGTCGATCGAGCCGAGAATCGGGATCGCATCGGGGACCAGATCGATTGGTGACGCCACGTAAATGCCGGCAACGGCCATTGCCAGACGCCGTTTGCGCGGCACTCTGGGATCGCCCAGCAGCCGGAACAGCAGCTTCGCCAGATTGGGCACTAGCAGTAGCGCCTCAGTGAGAATCTCCTGCGTGGTCCGCATTGCGATCGGCTCGGCAGTATCGAGCGGATGCATGACCTCCGCCAACTCGGCCTCAGCGGACCGGTTCTCTTGCGGGGTGTCGTCGCGCCCCGGCAGCGGGACGATTTCGCCATTCATGGGCAAAGCCTACAAGGCCGCCCGTGATAGGACTCATGAAGCGCGGGCCAGCCTCTCCTGGGAGAGCAGCGCCGCACCGATTGCCCCGGACTCGGGACCGAGCCCCGCAACAACAATCGGGGGAAGCGGTCGATGGGACCCACCGTGAAGGGCATCTGCCGCCACCCGGCGGGCCGGCCCGAGCAACGACTCCCCCACCGAGCCGAGACCACCGCCGACCACGATCATCTCGGGATCGAAGATTGCGATGAGGCTGCACAGCCCCTGACCAAAGGCAGCTCCAACCTGGCTCACCAGGCCGCGAGCGGTTTCGTCACCGGCGTCGGCCGCCCTGGTGATCGTCTCCGCGGTGAAGTCCCCTTGCCGTAACCGTTGCGCCAGCTGACCTTCGGGATTCAAGGCGTTGAACTCGCGTCCGATTCTCGCCAGTGCGGGACCGGATGCAACGGTCTCCCAGCATCCCCGCTTGCCGCAGTCGCACTGCAGTCCGTTCGCTTGATAGTGCATGTGCCCCCACTCTCCCGCAAACGACGATCCCCGGTACACGTCCCCGTCGGCGATCACGGCGCCGCCGATTCCGGTGCCCAGCGTTACAAGGAGGACGTCGTTGCGCCCCTGGGCGGCACCCAGCTGCAACTCGGCCCAGGCCGCGGCGTTGGCATCGTTGTCGACCACGGCGGGAACGTTGAATTCCCTTTCCAAGACCTCTCTCACCGGCACATTCGATCCGGGTACATGGGGTCCCCAGACAAATACGCCATCAACAAAACGAACCAGACCGGCTACACCGGCACCGACGGAGGAGACATCGTCCGTCCACAACTCCCGCACCGCGGCCACGGCCGACCCGACCATGTCTTTTCCGGGTGTCGAGAACAACTCCTGGGCAACGACCTCGTCGTCCTCGATGCGGACCGCAAGAATCTTTGTCCCCCCGACGTCGATCCCTATCGAAACCGTCACTACCGCTCCTCTCAGTTCCTGACCGGCGCGCCAATCAATCGAGGTCGATCCTCACCGGGCCCTCTTCTTCATCGGGCAAATCATCTTCGGCGTCGGCCTCGTCCCGCCGCACGCTCGCCACTTCATCGAGAAACGCCCCCACGCCGGCGATCACTTCGTAACTGGCCCGCACCCAGTGCAGGCCGGCCCGTCGCAAACCGAGCCGGAAAGCATCGCCGTAGTCCTTCTGCTCACTCATTTCCACCAACCCGGCCGTATCACGCAAGGGTAGCCGACGACCTGAACGCACAGCCGTCCGAGATCAGGCATCGAGACCGAACGTGATCCGCAACTCACCCTCGACCAGTTGCGCGCGCCGCACGTGTCTTCGGCCAAGTGAATCCGGAAGAATGATCGAACGCCGGTAGGGCCCGACCGTTACGATCAGCTCGGTTCCGTGACGCATCACATCGACATCGCCTCGCTCGGCCAGGGGGACTGCCATCACGATGACAACTTCCTCTCCGGCTTCCTCCACCCGGAACGGATTGCCCTCGGCCAACCGATCGGTGGGATCGCGATCGCCGAACAGCTCCTCACCGACCTGACGCAGCCGATCGATGCCGACCATCTCTTCATCGAACAGACGCAGATGCTGGATCTCGACGTCGGCGAAGGCTTCTTCGACTGCTGCCAGATGAGTCTTTTGGATCTCACGCCATCGTGCAAAGTAGGAGTCTGTGACCGTGTCCGGGAGTACTCGATTGACCACGGCTGAGTCGACCATGTACCCGAACAGCCCGAGGTAGGTGTAGGTCCGGCGCGCCTCGGCGATGACCATCTTCTCCGGGTTCATCACGAGACGGGCACTGGTGATCTCCGGATCAGCGAGGATGTCTCTGATACCGTCGAGCCGGTCGTAGAACCGGGCCACCGCCTCAAAGACCTTGTCGTCCGCCATCGGCATCGACGTGACCTTCGAAATCATCGGTCTGACCACCTTGGCGACGGTCCGCCCGATCGGGAACATCTTCTCCATATACCAGGACAGCACCTCGGGCAGGCTGAGAAGACGCAAGGTCTCGGCGGTCGGTGCACAGTCCACCACGATCAGGTCGTATTCCCCTGAGCGCACGTGATCGCGCACCGTGGCAAGCGAGAAGATCTCGTCCATACCGGGAAACACGGTCAATTCTTCGGCCTCGATTCCCTTGAGCCCGGACCAGTCGAAGAACTCGGTGAGGGCGTCCCTGACCTCTCCCCAGGATTCTTCGATGCGCTGCTGTGAGTTGATCTGCTGGGCAGACAGCCGGTCGTTGATCGCCGTGGGATGGTCGCCGAAGTCGAGTTGGAAGGCGTCGCCGAGTGAATGTGCCGGGTCGGTCGACATGACGAGGGTCCGGTAGCCGCGATCGGCGGCAACCACCGCCGTGGCAGCCGATACCGTTGTCTTGCCGACTCCCCCCTTCCCGGTCACCAGCAAGACGCGCATGGCTCAGGTGTTCTCGGCGCGTTTCTTCAGCCCACGCAACGCATTGCTCACGATTTGTTTTTCCGCCTGACGGCGGAGGAAGCCGGGAACGGTAAATGCCGGCTCGACCTTGAGGGCATAAAGAACCTCGGTGCCCCCTTCTTCGAGCTCGTTGAACTGATAACTGCCTTCCATGGCGTTGATGTCCGTCCCGGGCTCGGCCGACCAGGAGAATCCGCTATCGAGGTCGTAGCGGTAGAGCAATGTGTAGGAGATCTCCTTGATCATCGCATCGGCCACAAATGACACCCGCAGCGGTCGGCCGTAGTCATCTTCTGACTCGATCTCGACTTCCTTGACACCGGTTGCCCATTCGGGATATGCATCGAGATCGAGGGCGACCTCGTAAATCGTCTGGGCATCGGCCGACACTTCGATACTCTGAACTGTGCCTTCCATCGCCATTTTCAGTCCTCTCAGGTGTTCGCAATTGCAAGCGTAGTCGTCCAAATGCTCGCAATTGCAAGCATAACGATCAGATGATCGCTCGCAACCAGTCGAAGGTTAGAACGTAATCAACCGGTTCGTCACGGTCGGGATGGGCCGCATTGAATCTGAGGAGGCCCTGCGAGAACTCTTCAGCAGGAATCAGCTGCAGCGTGCTCACAAACCGCGCCTCCACTGCGGCCCGCCAGGAACCAGCCGTACGGGTCTTGTGCTCGACTTCCCTACCGGTCTCGACTTCAACACCTGCAGCCTCGAGATGTTTGGCGATGGCGTCAGGATCGGGGAACCTGGCGGCGTCGATGTCGCCGACAGAAGGGAACCACCTAGCCAGGAACGACGCGCGATGATGCTGCTCCCCCATGGTCCAAATCCAACATTCCCCGCCCGATCCAAGGATCCGTGTTGCCTCATCCAGCGACCTTCTCCAATCTCCGTAGTGAATGGAGAGGTGGAAGTAGGCCAGGCGAGCGGATCCGGACAGCAGGGGCAGCCGCTGCGCCTCGGCGCGGATCACGCTCACGCCGTGGATCGCAGATGCCGCTCGAGCCATGCCCCTCGCCGGATCTACGACGACGGGCTTTGCCCCGGCTTCGCTCCAAACGACGGCATGACGACCCCGCCCACCCCCGATGTCAACGGCGATGTCGCCCCGGGTGAGGTGGGCTCCGGCTCGCCGGGCGCGTGCTAGACCCGCTTTCGAAGCCGGGCGATGGTCGTAGCCCGCAGCCAGATCTTCCAGGTCAACTCTCATCGTGCACAAACACCCGGCCTGTCGCTCGGAAGTAGCCGACATTATGCGACACGGTACGGCCGGTCACCCAACTCACCGCCTGGGGTTGATGGATATCCCCGAAGTAGTGAAAGCGCGGCTGATGACGCTCGATGTACCGCAGGACGGCCGGCGAACCCTTCGCCCGGCCCCCAATGACGTCGGTCGCCAGCGGTTTCACATCCGGGGCGACATGGGTGCAGAGGATGTCGACGGGCCCGATCGAATCGAGTCGGTCCGCCATGACTTCGTCGGTGATCTCCCCAGGCGAATTGATCGTGGGAACGCCACCGCCGACCAGGCCTATCACCACACCGTCGACATCGATGACGCCCGCCTCGATGAAGGTCGCCGACTCCGGAAGAGTCGCCCGGAGCACCTCGGGGTTGTCGACGTTGCCGTACGTCACATAGGCGTTCACTCCGTCGAGGACAGCGCAGACGTCGTCGTAGGCACGGCTGATCGCCGTCGTATAGCGATCTCGAATCTCGTCCTCGCGTCCTTTGCGGTGGGCCTGCCATAGCTCTCCGGCTCCGGTGTAGTCACCGACGGACCGCAGCCGCACCACCCGGTCGACAAATTCTTCTCCGGCTACGTCGCTAACGATCCCGCGATTGTCGCGGTAGTCGATGAAGTTGATCAGGTCTCCGAGAATCAGCAGCGGGCTGTTGCCGGGGGCAATACGGCGTAGCGCATCTACGGCACCGTGTACGTCAGAAACCAGCCGAATCAAGCGCTGTCCTCAACGGCGTCCTCAACGGCGTCCTCAACGGCATCTTCACCGGCGTCTTCAACGGCGTCTTCAACGGCGTCTTCACCGGCCTGCTCATCGACGCCCAGGAACCGGGCGGCCACGATCATGAGCAAGGCTCCTCCTGCGGCCGCAGCGATGGCGGCCACTGATGCCCAGCCTCCGTATGACGCCGACATGCCACCAAGCCCGAAACCCAGCGTTCCGGCGACGGCGTAGCGCCCTGTCGATCCGTATCTCGCTTCGGGATCAAGCCCACCTTTGCCGTCCACCGAAGACGCCGTCAGACCAGACACCACCCAGGCGAGAACGCCTACAAACCCGAGCACTACAGCAACGGCGTAGATCGGGATCATGTCGGCTCCTTTGCGCGGGTCCGGGCGGCGATGTCGCCCACAACAAAAGCGTAGACCGATCGTGTCTCAGGACAGCGCACTTGAGATCTCCCGCATGCTCAGCTGCAACTCCACAGCTACCCGATCGGTCTTCTCCACGTCGAGCTGGTGCTCGATTATCCGAGCGGCGACGGCGCCACCGACACGTCCGATCGCCCAGGCGGCGTGGATTCGATAGATCTCGTCCGGACTGCCGAGATATCCGGCCAGGACCGCAAGCGTCTCGGCAAGCTCTTCTTCGGTTGCTCCCGTGCGGGCAGTGGCGGTGGCGTTGCCAAGCGCCACCAGCGCATTGCGGCGAAGGAATCGGGGTTTGTTCTTCGGTACATAGAAGTTGGTGTAGGTAGCGAGCAGGCCTGCATCGTCCAGGGCAAGGAACTGCAACAGATCGATCCGGCCGGGTCCGACCGGACCGCCCGGCATGGCTTTTTGGCCCGGAGGGCAGGCGGCTAGGCATTCGTCACAACCGTAGATGCGATCTCCCATGGCGCTACGCAAATGGCGAGGGATCACACCCCCGGATTGGGTCCAATGAGCGAGACACAGCGAGGCATCGAGGACGCCCGGCTCGACGATCGCACCGGTCGGGCAAGCGGGAATACACGCCGTACAGGTGCCACAATCCCGGCTCACGGGCTCGGTGCGGTCGAGGAGCGCATCTGTGATGACCGAGCCGAGAAGCAGCCACGGCCCGAAACGCGGATCGAGCACCATGGAACTCTTGCCCCACCACCCCACACCGGCCCGGACTGCGGCCGCTCTATCGACCAGCCGATCGTCATCAACGATCGGCATTGCCCGCCAGTCCTCCGTGAGCAGGTGCTCTTCAATCGTGGAAAGGGCCCCACGGAGGCCGCGGTACTGGTCCTCCGCGGCAAACCTGGCGATCCGACCTGTCGCCGGGGTTCCCGGCCCCGGATCACCCGCCGCGGGCATGTAAGGCCAGGAGACAACGATGATGGACTCCGCCCATGGGAAGCTGCGACGCACATCGGCCGCTCTGGCCGGATCCTTGTACGTGAAGCGCAGCTTTCCTGCGAGCCCGGCTTCTTCTCTGCGCTGCAGAGTGTCGGCCACACCGGCAAACTCGGTTGCGGCGGTTACGCCGAGTCCGGCGCAGCCAGAAGCGATGGCAATCTTTGTGAGTTGCTGGGTACTGACCATTTCAGACCAGACTATTCGATTTGGCGGCCACCCCGATCGGGTATCGCCCTGCCGATACACTCGCCCCCAATGCTCCCCCTGCCCACTTATCGCTTTGGTCGCCGGTTCGCACAGCTTCTCTCGGGACTCGGCTGCTTTGGCGTTGGCGTCGCGTTGATGGTCAGAGCCGACCTCGGTCTCTCCCCGTGGCAGGTCTTCCACCAAGGCGTGGCCGAGAAGGCCGGGATTGCCATCGGAACCGCGACCATCCTCACCGGGATGGTCGTATTGCTGGCATGGATACCTCTCCGGGAGCGATTCGGTCTGGGGACCATCCTCAATGTGGCGATCATCGGCAACATGATGAACCTGTCGTTACTCGCCCTTCCGGACGATCTAGGAGGCCTCGCCGTCCGGCTTGCCGCGATGGCGGGAGGGATCGTCCTCATCGGGCTCGGCTCGGGCCTGTACATCGGGGCGGGGATGGGCCCCGGCCCGCGTGATGGCCTCATGACCGGGCTGGCGCGGCGCGGCCTCCACATAGGAGCCGTCCGCACCGGTCTCGAAGTCACGGTGCTCATAGTCGGGTGGATACTCGGCGGAACGATCGGGCTTGGAACCCTGGCCTTTGCGGTAACAATCGGTCCTTTGATTGCCTTCTTCCTGCCCCGGCTGACCGTGGTCGAAGTTTGAGCCACCAACATCGCCGCGCGGACTCAACCCGCTGCAGCCGATTCGTCGTCATCGCTCCGGACCAGCCGCAGCGGGGACACCATCCCCGCCCCGGCCAGGTTATCGAGGGCGGTTGCCTCGGCGTCCGCCATTTCGAAAGGTCCCGACATCTGGTGAAGCAACACAGGCACAATGCACTCGTCGCAAGCGTTGGTTGCACGCATCTTGCAGGCATCGCAATCGATGATCATTCCGTTCTCCTATCAGCCTGCGCACAACTTATCCACAGGGTGTGACAGAAAACTGAGACATCGGAAACGCTGCGGGTGCTACCTTCGGCGCGAATTCGTCAGGAAGGGGAACGCATGAAGCTCGCCGTCAACATCGGGTACTGGGCAGGGGGCTCCGGAACCGACCTCAGCTTCATCCATGATGCTGAGAAGCTCGGCTATTCCTCCGTCTGGGTTGCCGAAGCATGGGGCTCCGACGCAGTGACGGTGCTGTCGTGGATCGCAGCCCGCACGGAGACCATCAACGTAGGTGCCGGAATCATGCAGATGCCGGCCCGCACCCCCGCCATGACTGCGATGACCGCCGTCACATTGAACGAGCTGAGCGGAGGACGCTTCCTGCTGGGCCTGGGGTTATCCGGACCGCAGGTGGTCGAGGGATGGCACGGCGTTGCCTACGGGAAGCCTTTGGGGAAAACCAGGGAGTATGTCTCGATAGTCCGCACTGCCGTTGCACGACAACACCCGCTGGTGCACAAGGGCGCCCATTTTGAGATTCCCTACCGGGGTGGAGACGCCACCGGTCTGGGCAAACCGCTGAAGCTCATGACTCATCCGAAGCACCCTGTGCCTATCTATCTGGCCGCCATCGGTCCCAAGAACGTCACCCTGACCGCAGAGATCGCCGACGGCTGGCTGCCGATCTTCTACTCGCCCGACCGGGCGGACGCCGTATACGGCCCGCTAATGAGCGAAGGGTTTGCGGTTTCCGGGGAGAACGGAAAGGCAGAGCGCTTCGATACGGTGGCGTCGCTGCAGGCCATCGTGACCGACGATCTCGAAACGGCCCGGCTACGAATCAAGCCGATGCTGGCGTTGTACATCGGGGGGATGGGAGCCAGGGGAAAGAACTTCTACAACGATCTTGCTTGCCGCTACGGGTACGAGCAGGAAGCCGCCGCTATCCAGGATCTGTACCTCGAGGGCAAGAAGATGGAGGCGACGATGGCAGTCCCCGATGCGCTTGTCGATGAACTCAGCCTCATCGGTACGAGGGAAATGATCCGGGACAGACTGGCCGCATGGAAGGAATCGGCTGTGACGACACTTGCGCTGATGCCAACGGACATCGAGAGCTTACGCACTGTGGCCGAGTTGGTTCTCTGAACCTATGGCAGCTGAGCGATCACGCTCGGCCAACCCAGGCGGCCAGAGCCTCCGACCACAGCACGACGGCACCGTTGGCCTCAGCACCCTCTCGCACCTCACGGTCGCTCGAGATCACAACAACACGAGCCAGGCCCGCGCTCATCTCGACTATCTCCTCATCTGCAATGCGGTCGTCGGCAGCAAATCTGACCTCGACCCCACCGAGAGAGGACCGTGCATCCCGGGAGCCGGGAAGGGTCGAGTCGTACACAATGACAACACGGTGCCCGATCGGCGCCGCTCCACGCAACCGCTGCAGCACTTCAACAAGGTGGCGTCTGGCGGAACCGGAGGTGAAGTCGGATCGATCTATGTGGAACTGGGCGTTGTAGCCATCCACAAGCACAACCGCGGCTTCTTCCAGACCGATCAACCATCGGATCGCATCGGACGCGTCGGGTCGAACTCCTGCGGCAAGAACGAGAGGATCCGCCACCGGCTCGGCCGCTTCCGCCGGGATGGCCAGATCACGCCCAAATGCTGCGTTTTGAAGGTCCAGCATCCGGGCCAGCTTGATGGGATCACCCGGAACGAATGACGTGGTTCCGTCCCCCGTCCCTGCGGATCCGCGGGAGCGACGCGCTTTGGCCAACCGGGACCGCAACCCGTCAAAGGCTGCCTGGAGTTCCTGGTGCTCGAGACGTAACGAGCGCAAACGGGCCTCGGTTGCGGACAGCTGCGCCCGCAGAGAATCCGATTCGGCCGTCTCGACGGCGAGCCGAGCAGCAACATCGCCCTTCACGCTCGCTTCGATACGTTTGGCACGGGCCTGAGAGTCTGCTGCAACCTTCTTGTGCTCCTTGGCTCGTCGGGCCGCCAGCGCTCTCCGCTCCTCCAGCGTCTCCAGCTTGGCCTCAGCCGCTTCTAGTTTGCGCTGTTGTTGGTCCTCTTCGGCTGCAATCGCGCTGTCGACCAGCTGCAACCACCAGCCGTCGGGACGATTGAGGAACAGCCACGAGGGACCAGACTCGTCCCCGTCAAAGTCATCGGCAACCTTGGCCCTGAGCCATTCGTTGCCGTCGAGCTCGGCGAGGAGCCTGCCCGCAAGCGGAGGAGGCAGCCTGCCCCCCTGAGAAGCTGCTACCCGGGCCAGCGGCGCAGGCACCTCGGTGTCGTCCAGATCCCGAAGAGTTTTGCGGGCTGCCTCGACTGCTCCGCCCAATACCCTGAGCCATATGCCACCAAAACTGCTCATGACCCCATACTGGCGCGTCGATAGCTTCGTGCAAGAACTTGACACCCGATCCTCAACTGGCATACTCGCACTTCACAACAACCCGTTACTTATGAGAGCACCAAACAACACCCTCGTACTTATTCACTAGGCGCCAGACGTCGCCAGACGTCTGCATGCGCCGCAACCCTCCAATCGGAGGGTTTTTTCATATCCCAGACAAGGGCCCGGCCCAGGAGACCGACATGAGCGAAACGCTTACCGGAGCAGAAGCACTGATAAGAGCCCTCGAGCACGAGGGCGTAGACGTGATCTTCGGGATGCCCGGCGGAGCAATCCTGCCGGCATACGACCCGTTGTACGACAGCCCGATCCGCCACGTGCTCGTAAGGCATGAACAGGGCTCCGGTCACATGGCATCCGGATACGCCCACGCCACAGGGCGTGTCGGAGTGTGCGTCGCCACCTCCGGTCCCGGCGCTACCAACCTGATCACGGCTCTTCAGGACGCCTATATGGACTCAATACCTGTGGTTGCGATCACGGGACAGGTTGCCCGCACCTCGATCGGCATGGACGCCTTCCAGGAAGCCCACACCTGGGGTATTTCGATGCCGGTCACCAAACACAACTATCTGATCACCGACATCGAAGAGATCCCCGACGTGATCAGGGAGGCATTCCACCTTGCAGCGACGGGGCGCCCCGGCCCGGTCCTCGTTGACATCCCGAAGGACGTTCTCAACGACACGCTGGTGTGGCACCGCCCCGGTGAAATCAATCTGCCCGGCTACAAGCCGAGCGTGAAGGGTCATCCAAAGCAGGTGCAGGCAGCCGTTGACATGATCCACGCCTCACAACGCCCGGTCCTCTATGCCGGTGGCGGAATAATCCGGGCCAACGCCGCCGACCGACTGCGGCGGTTCGCCGAACTGGCGAACCTGCCGACCGTTACGACCCTCATGGGCCGTGGTGCCATCCCCGACTCTCACCCTCTGGCGCTGGGTATGCCGGGGATGCACGGCAACTATACGGCGATCACTGCCATGCAGAAGGCCGATCTCCTGGTGACGATCGGAGCTCGATTCGACGATCGAGTTACCGGTAAAGTCGATGCATTCGCACCTGAAGCCAAGATCATCCACGTCGATGTCGATCCCGCCGAGATCGGCAAAGTCCGCAATGCCGAGGTTCCCATCGTCGGCGATGCCGCGGCAGTGCTGGAACAGCTCATTTTCGCTATGGAACACTTCCTCGGACCCGACGAGGCGCCGGCCCGAGAAGACTGGAGAAACACTCTTGCCGACTGGCAGCGGACACATCCGCTCGCCTACGACCAGGACCCGGACGGGCCGATCCTGCAGCAGTACGTGATCCAGGAGCTCCACCGCATCACGGAGGGCAATGCGACGGTTGTTGCCGGTGTTGGTCAGCATCAGATGTGGGCATCCCAATTCTGGGGTTTCGAGAGACCCAGAACCTGGATCAACTCCGGGGGCCTCGGAACCATGGGTTACGCCATCCCCGCAGCCATCGGGGCCAAGGCCGGTATGCCGGATGATCTCGTCGTTGCCTTCGACGGCGACGGCTGCTTCCAGATGACAATGCAGGAGCTCGTGACCGCCAGCGTTGAGAAGATCAACGTCAAGATCTTCGTCCTGAACAACGCCTGGCTGGGCATGGTGAAGCAGTGGCAGAAGCTGTTCTACAACGAACGGTATAGCGCCACCGACCTCACCGGCCACACCCCGGATTTTGTCGGTCTCGCCGAAGCCATGGGATGCGCCGGATTCCGGGCGGAGCGGCCCGATGAAGTTGCCCCGATTATCGAGAAGGCGCTTGCCATCAACGACCGACCCGTCGTGGTGGATTTCGTCTGCGACCCCGAAGCCATGGTATTCCCGATGGTGCCCGCGGGCGGCTCCAACGACATCGTCATCATGGGACCGGAGGATCTGACATGACCGGTGCGTATAATTTCATCCATGTTCGCCAGACGCGGCTTCAACATCCACTCATTGGCGGTCGGGCCCACCGTCGATCCGCAACTCTCCAGGATGACGGTCGTCGCCGACGGTCCCGAGATGGAACAGATCATCAAGCAGCTCTACAAGCTGGTGAACACCGTCAAGGTCACCGAGCATCGTCCCGGGGACGCCGTGGAGCGCGAGATCATGCTCGTGCGGATCAACGCCGACTCGAAGCGACGCGGCGAAATCCTCGATGCGGCAGGTATCTTCAGCGCCCAGGCCGTCGACGTCGGCAAGGCTACGATCACCTTCGAGGTTGCGGGCGACCCCGGACACCTCAACGATTTTCTGGAGCTGATGAGGCCGTACGGCATCGTCGATCTCGTGAAATCGGGGCGCATCGCATTGGCACGTGACCCGAAGAGCAGAAACGGCCGCCAGGCGGATCTCCGCTCGGCGTGAATGATCAACCCGAGAGGACAGGCCACAGATGAGTGCAACCATGTATTACGAGGCAGACGCCAACCCCATGCTGGTTGGGCAACGTAAGGTTGCTGTACTCGGCTTTGGTAGTCAGGGCCACGCCCACGCACTCAACCTCAAGGACTCGGGTATCGACGTGTCGGTCGGTCTTCGTCCCGGGTCGAATCGCACCCAGACCGCTGCGGACGCCGGTTTGCGGGTGCTGACGCCCGCCGACGCTGCCGAGTGGGCCGACCTCATCATGGTTCTCGTGCCCGACCAGTTCCAACAAGGTCTCTACAACGAAGCCATCGCCCCCAACCTTGGCGAAGGCGACGCCCTGTTCTTCGCCCACGGGTTCAACATCCACTTCGGCTACGTCACGCCGCCCCAGAACGTGGACGTGGCCATGGTCGCCCCAAAGGGGCCGGGGCATCTGGTCCGTCGACAATACGAAGCCGGAAGCGGTGTGCCGGCGTTGGTCGCCATTCACCAGGACGCTTCCGGGGGCGCCAAAGACCTCGCCCTCTCTTACGCCCACGGCATCGGTGCCACCCGGGCCGGGGTCATCGAAACTACGTTCAAGGCCGAGACTGAAACCGATCTCTTTGGTGAGCAGGTAATCCTGTGCGGCGGGGTCGACGAGATGATCAGAGCCGCCTTCGAAACCCTCACAGATGCGGGCTATGAGCCCGAGATGGCCTACTTCGAGGTTCTCCACGAACTCAAGCTGATCGTCGATCTCCTTTTTGAGGGTGGCTTGCCCTGGATGCGCTATTCCGTGTCCGATACCGCCGAGTACGGCGATGTCACGAGAGGGCCCCGCATAGTCACCGAGCAGACGCGGGAGACGATGAGGGAGATTCTCGGAGAGATCCAGTCGGGGCAGTTCGCCGAGGAGTGGATGGCCGAGGTTGCCGCGGGGACACCAAACCTCCTGGCTGCGCGCCGTGCGGTCGCAGACCATCAGATCGAGACTGTTGGAAAGCAGTTGCGCGACATGATGCCGTTCCTCGTCGCCAAGACCCCGGAGGATGATCAGTGATCAGCCACGACCCTGCGAGGCACCTGGAACTTAGGTAGCCGGGCAACCGAATGCGGTTGACCCGGCGACGAATCCCAGGCAACCACCAACCGCATCAAGGAGCCCGACAATCATGGCTACAACCCTTTCCGACAAGCTGATCATTTTTGATACCACCCTGCGTGATGGCGAGCAGGCGCCCGGCATCGCGCTCTCCCCCGACGACAAGGTAGCGATCGCCCACCAGCTCGCTCGTCTCAAGGTGGACGTAATCGAGGCCGGGTTTGCGGCCTCCTCCCCCGGCGACTTCGAGGCGGTGGCACGCATCGCCGACGAAGTCCAGGGACCGGTAATCGCCAGCCTGGCCAGAACTCACCCCGACGACATCGACCGGGCGGCGGATGCGCTGCAGGCGGCAACCAGGAAACGGATCCACGTCTTCATCTCAACATCTCAGATCCACCGCGAACAGATGCTGCGCATGAGCGAAGAGGAAGTTCTCCAGGCGATAACGGAGTCGGTAACCCGGGCAAGGCGCTACGCCGATGATGTCGAGTTCTCTCCGCAGGATGCGACGAGAACTCACCCCGACTTCGTGATCGAGAGCTGCCGCCGGGCCGTTGCCGCGGGGGCCACCACCATAAACATCCCGGACACCGTCGGTTATGCCGTACCTTCCGATTTTGTTGCGCTGATGCAGCGGGTCTACAGCGAAGTCCGCGGCGGCAACGACGACGTGATCATTTCAACCCACTGCCACAATGATCTCGGTCTGGCAGTCGCCAATTCCCTGTCTGCCATCCAGGCAGGCGCCAGACAGATCGAGGGTGCCATCAACGGCCTCGGCGAACGCGCCGGTAACACCTCGACCGAAGAGATCATCATGGCCGTCAAGACTCGTGAGGACTATTTCGGTGTCGAGGTCGGGGCCGACACGAAAGAGATCTTCGAGACGTCACGCCTGGTCTCGAGGCTCACTGGATACCCGATCCAGTACAACAAGGCGATCGTCGGCAGGAACGCCTTTGCCCACGAGTCGGGAATTCACCAACACGGCGTCCTCCGACATCGGGAGACCTACGAGATCATGGACCCGACGGCGATCGGCCATGCATCGAGCATCGTGCTCGGTAAGCATTCCGGTCGGGCCGCTTTCGCTGATGCCCTCGGCAAGATGGACATCAATCTGGAAGACGAGGACTTTGTGCGTGCGTTCGACCGATTCAAAGAATTGGCCGATCGTAAGGGCGAGATTTCAGAGGAAGGCATCCGGGCCATCGTCAGCGAGAAGGCCGGCGTCGTGACCGACACCATGGAGCTGGTCGGCATCCACTTTTCGGGCGGCAACCAGGAGATTCCGATTGCAGCTGTCACTGTGCGCCGCAACGGTGATGTGCTGGAGGCTTCCTCGGAGGGTGACGGCATGGTCAATGCCGCGTTTGCCGCACTGCAACAGATCTTCGGAATCCAAGCGGTGCTTCTCGACTACCGGGTGAGTCCTTTGACATCGGGGGCCGACGCCATGGCCGAGGTCAACGTCATCATCCAGATCGGATCGGAGACCTTCTCCGGGCGTGGCGTTTCCACGGACGTCGTGGAAGGATCGGCGCGGGCATTCACGGCAGCGCTCAACAAGGCCGCTGTCGGCAGGAGCGCCGTTGCTTCAGATCAGGAGACCGACTAGGTGGAGGCAACGTTCGTTCTTCTTCCCGGCGACGGGATAGGGCCCGAAGTCATATCGGGGGCCCGCAGGGTTCTCGAAGCGGTGGCGGCGGCGTCTGGACACACTTTTGGGTTCGACACCCATCTCATGGGTGGCTGCGCCATCGATGAGTACGGCGACCCTTTGCCAGAGTCAACTCTTGCGGCCTGCCGAGCGGCGGATGCGATCCTGCTCGGAGCCGTCGGCGGACCAAAGTGGGACGATCCCACTGCCAAGACTCGACCGGAGGCAGGCCTGCTGACATTGCGCAAGGAGCTCGGGCTGTTCGCCAACCTGCGGCCGATCACGGCCCATTCCCAGCTGCTCGACGCATCGCCGCTGCGGCGGGATCTGATCGAAGGCGTCGATATCCTGTTCTTCAGAGAGCTCACCGGGGGGATCTACTTCGGGGAATCAAGGCTCAGCGCCGACGGCACCCGGGCCGAGAGCGTCATGGAGTATTCGATCGGTGAGATCGAGCGGATCGTCCGGTTGGCAGCTGCTGCTGCCCGGGAGCGGAGGAACAAGGTCACGTCGGTCGACAAGGCCAATGTGCTCGAAGTGTCCCGCCTGTGGCGCCGGGTTGCGGCACAGGTGATGGAGAAGGAGTTCCCGGACGTGGATTACGAAGTCGTCCTGGTGGACGCCATGGCGATGCATCTCATATCCCGGCCTCGCGATTTTGACGTTGTGGTCACGGGCAATCTTTTTGGCGACATATTGACCGACGAAGGGTCGATGCTCCCCGGGTCGCTGGGGATGTTGCCCTCGGCATCGCTCGGGCAGACCCAGCCGGGGCTGTACGAGCCGATACACGGTTCCGCACCCGATATCGCAGGACGTGACCTCGCCAATCCGCTGGCAACCATCCTTGCGGCCGCCATGGCGTTACGGCACTCGCTGCACCTCGAGGATGAGGCGCACGCCATCGAGACAGCCGTCGATATCGCTCTCGACACCGGTCTCCGGACGGCCGATATCGCGGCCGGAGGACCGACCGTCGGAACCAACGCCATGACCGACGGCGTCACCACGATCGGGCCCGACGAGTCGCTGCCCGAGGCGGCGTCGCTCATGCGCAACGCCTACATCCATCATCTCGTCGTGGTCGACGAAGAGCAGATGGTCGGCGTGCTGAGCTCCTTCGACCTGCTCGGCGAGCTCGCCGAGGCCACCTGAGGCCGTGGACGCGGCCGGCGAGCAGCCCGACACACCACACAGCATCGTCGGGCTCGACGGGTCGGAGGCGTCGATGCCGGCCATGCGGTGGGCGATCGACCATGCCGACATCTTCGGGCCGCCGCAGCCGCTGCTCGTGTGGCACTACCCGGCGGCGATGTGGTCGACCGCGTTCGTCGGCCCCGACACCCTCTCGGTCGAGACGATGCAGTCGGCTGCGGAGACGGCGCTCGCCGACGCTCTCGCCGAGTTCGACGCCGACGACCACCTTCCCCCGATCGTGCGCCAGGGCGACCCGGCGTCGCAACTGGTGAAGGCGGCGATGGCGGCCGGGTTGCTGGTCGTGGGAAGTCGGGGCTTGGGCGCGGTGCGGGGCCGGA
>CAMYKI010000059.1 GCA_947258985.1 uncultured Acidimicrobiaceae bacterium | reverse complement strand
CCGATCCTGATTCGTTTCCTTACCTGACCAGCGTCGTAGGAAGCCCCCGTCAGAGCCGTCGGGTGATGTCCCGCCCCCGGCACAGGCGTGCGCGTAACGGCACATCGGTGCTCGTTGTCGCAGCTGGTCGAATCGCTGAGTCAAGGCGCTCTGGATTGCCGATTATGGGCGGCCAGCGGTGCTGACTCCTGCATTTCTCAAGGCGAAATGCCAAAGAACCCCGTCCTCTGGACGGGGTTCTCGTGGTCAGGGACGGCGTCGATCCGTCGACCTCTGGTTTTTCAGACCAGCGCTCTACCAACTGAGCTACCTGACCTGGCACAACCACGCCCGGACCAAGGTCCGGGCGCAGTATGTGGCGGGAGCGACGGGATTTGAACCCGCGACCTCCGGCTTGACAGGCCGGCGTGAACTCCAGACTTCACCACGCCCCCACGGGCGCCCCCAGGGGAATTCGAATCCCCGTTGCCGCCTTGAAAGGGCGGAGTCCTAGGCCGCTGGACGATGGGGGCCCGAAAGTATTCGGGTTGGGCCCGAGGAATTCGGGATGTTACACCATCGCGGCGCCCGAGAACCGAGCGACGTGAGTATAGATGCTCCCCGCATGCCGTCGTCCAGGCAGACGAGGGTTGGAGCCTCGGGTGGTTACCCCCCTACACAGATCTGGCTATGTGCAGAGTTCAGTCTGCAGTGCTCAGTTACCCTCGCCAGAGGCATCGGAACGCAAACGCCGGGGGGTGAGATGCCGGGCCAGGACTCCAGTAGCGGACGTCTCCGCTGGTTGGAATGGATCAAAGCCATCGCCCTCGTCCTCATCGTGTTCAACCACGCTCTGGAACGCATGGGGGAGTATCCGTTCATCGCCAACCCCTCTGCGGACTGGGAACCCCTGGCCGAACGAGTCGATCAACTGGCTCCAACCACGGGAAGTCTCTGGGATCTGGCCTTCAACGTCTTCCGTTACCTCGGACTGTTCGGTGAGGTTGGAGTCCAGCTCTTCATCATTGCAAGCGGTCTCGGCCTGATGCTGGCGGCCGGTCGCCGTGGCGGCGTTGATTCCGGATTTGCGAAGCGGCGGGTCGAACGGGTGGCACCAACCTGGCTGGTAGTCCACGGCCTTGCGCTACTCGCGTCGATCCCGATCCTCGTCTTCATAGGAGGCGGTGCCGCCGAACTGGTAGCGGCGCCCTGGGACCCCCGGTTCTGGGCAAGCCTCGTTGGATTCCGGATCACGCCGGAGACGATCTACTACCTGGTACCGGCGTGGTGGTTCATAGCCCTGCTGATTCAGCTCTATCTGGCGTTTCCGCTCATCTACCGAGCCTTCGAGACGTACGGCCGGAGAACTCTGTGGTGGGTCATGGGCGGCGGTGTGGTCATCAAGCTCGCCGGGCTTCTCGTGTTCGATGCCTATCTGGACACCTGGGCACGAGGGGCCATCTTCGTCACCCGGCTCCCCGAATTCGCATTCGGAATGTTGGTGGCCGTCTGGCTTGTCTCGGACAAGAATCTGATGCAAACCCGACGGGCGCTAGTCGGTGCCGCAATCGCCATTCCCATCGGAATCGCCTCTTCCCTGACGTTGGCCGGGAACGCCTGGGGCCCTTTCCTGTTCGGCGCCGGGCTATTCGTCCTGCTGTATCGGGTGCTTTCACCACTGAATGGACGCGGCCGGTTTGCGGTCGGCACGGAGTGGGTGGGCCGGCACTCGTTGGCTCTCTTCATCGTTCACCAGCCGATCTTTCACATCCTGATGCCGGGGGGAATGGCCGGTCCTGCCCGGGTCATTGGCGGATTCCTCGTAGCCGCGGCTCTCACGGTCGTTGCGGCCCTGATTCTCGAATGGATCGTGGCCAGGGGGCAAAGGACCTGGAAGAAGTGGGCGGAAGCCGGTGTCCTCGGCAGACGAGGCGCCGCGATCGCGGTCCTGTGCTTTATCGCCTACGGAGCCCTAGTGGTCGGCGACGCCTGGGTTCGTTCCAACGACCCGCAAGAAGTGCTCGGGTGGGGGGAGAGGCCAAGCCTCGAAGAGGACGCCGAACTGGGATGGAAGCTGATTCCATCTCAGGCCACGCGGCTGCAGTGGCAGAGCTACGACTACTTGGTTTCTGCGAACGATTTCGGTTTTGCCGGTCCCCTCACCGAGCCTGACGAGGGCGATCTGCGCATCCTCACGCTCGGAGACGCATTCACCAGCGCCGAAGGCGTCGACACCGAGCGGTCATGGCCGCGACTCCTCGAGGACCTTCTTGGAAGTGAGGTCACAGTATGGAACGGTGCTGTTACCGGATACGGTCCGCCGCAGTACGCCACGGTCGCGCAACGTCTCGTTCCGGTGTTCGATCCCGATGTCGTTGTGGTGGGCTTCTTCGTGAACGACTTCTTCGACTCAGAAGCCGACCTCGATGAGACAACCGAAAGCATCGGTTTCGGTCGTCCTGATCCCACCGGTCCAATCCCAACCCTGCAATGGGCTCACCTCTCGAAGTACCTCCGTTACCACGTCACCGAACCGCTGCTCGCAACGCTGGGCATACCGAACCGCACCGGATATCTGCTGGGCCACTTCGGCGCCTTCGAACCAGGGGAGATCGAGATTGGCAGCCCGGCATATGAGCTTGCTCTCGAGTCGATGCAGAAGGTGCGGAACATGGCGCCTGACGCAAGACTCATCATGATGCTGGTTCCTGCTTCAATTCAGGTCTGCACGCCCGACGACCTGGAGTACTACCCCGACAACGTTGATCTTGCCGACTTCGATCTCGATCAACCGCAGCGAGTGGCGGTGCCGTTGGCGCAACTCGTCGGCGCTGAGGTAGTGGATCTACGGGACCCGCTCCGGACGGCGGGCGATTGCCCCTATCAGCCGGGAAATATGCACTGGCTCGACCTGGGGCACGAGATCGCTGCCCGGCAGATGGCGACGCACCTGGGCAACTGACCCGGCTCCTTCTTGCAGCGTCCGACTCCATATCCTTACGATGAGTCCGAGAGGATTCGAATCGGAGGGAGAGGATCGTGCATTTCAGTCGTCTAATGGCGCTCGCCGGTGTCATCATCGGGATCATCGGCTTGTTCATGGAGTCGCTCACCACCAGCACGGCGGACGGAGTACCGCCCGAGGTGGCGGGAGGCGTCGGCGGATTTGCCGACATCGTCCCCACGATATGGGGTGGTCTCGACACATGGGCGCAGTGGGTCCTCGTCATTTTCATCATCGTCGTCGTCGTACTAGCCGTTCGCCCGGTTGTCTCTCAGGCGCTGAACCGCAACGACTCGATGATTGTCGGTGGTATCGGCGTCGTCCTTCTCGTCTACGCGATCATCAAGTGGATGGATGCCGGCGACAAGGCCGATGAGGCCACAGCCGGTCTTGCCGCAAACGGTATCCCGCCAGAGCTGTTCGGCATCGATCCGGGCCTTGGCTTTCTCGTTCTGATTGTTGGGACCGTTCTTGTCACGTTTGCCGGCGCCAGTGGATTTGTCGGCAAGTCCGAGTAACCCTCACAACTGTCCTGAAATACAGATGGGCCGCTCCGGCGGCCCATCTGCGCGTTGGTCAGCTGGACCAGGCGACCCAGGTACCGGCGGAAACTCGCACGGGATCTTCTCCGGCGCTCTTGACCCAGATCCCTGACTCGCCGTTGATGATCCCCGGAAAGGCAAACGCAGAACCGTCGGGAGACCACAGCGACATACTCTGAGCGTATTGGTCGAAGAACGGGACGAAACTGCGGACGAAGCCCGGCTCGAGATCGAAACTCACCTCAGGAACCAATTCTCCGTCCGACCAGATACTCCACCGAGCCGCTCCGTCCGGGCCGATGTCGAGCACCAGCAATTGGTCTCCCTGGTGCGACCAGAAAAACGCAAGCGCCGGACCTTCGGTCACCCGGCTCATCTCTCCGGTCGCGGTATCGATCACCATCACCCTGTTGGGAGAGACGTTCTGTAGCTGGCGATAGGATGCGCTGAGCCCGTCCGTGTCCCCCAGATTCGTTTGGATCGCCAGACGGCTTCCATCCTCGGTAGCAACAAAGTTGCTCGGCCCAAGAACTCTAGAGAGCGGCTCACCAGTGCCATCCGGATCGATTCGCGTCAGAGTCTGATCCCTGGTTCCGGCCTCGAGAGCAAAGATGCCGCGATCGGTCCAGGCCGGGGTCTGGAAGAGACCCGGAGCCGGTCCCAGCGGCTGTGACGAAACCAGATCATGAGTCTCGAGGCGGTTGGCGCCAATGTGCGTAACCATCCGGGATTCATCAGGCGCCCACGAGAAGTAGAGGGGTGCCCCCTCATCGAGGCTCTTGATGGCGAGTGTGTTCTCTTCGATGAGGGCTAGGTCGAGTCGAAATCCCCCGGCGGCTGCGTTTCGGAGCACAGCCAGATCACCGTCGGTCGACCATGAGTAGTAGAAGGGGAACGTGTCGGTCTCGACGGACCAAGACCCGCTCCCATCGGCGGCTGCTACATGCAATCCGTTACCGGGGCCGATCCGGGAGAAGGCCAGACGCTGCCCATCAGGGGACCAGATGGGCTGGAAGAAGAAGCCGCGATCGGGTCCCGTCGCATCGGCATCTGTGATCGCGACTCGATTGTTGCCGCGGCTGTCCATGACCACGACGTTGTCGTTGTCGAGGACAGCCAGAAGGCCTTCCGTCTGTGCTTGGTCGCCGCTGCAGGCGCTCAGCGCAAGTACCGCCGCGGCCGCTAAGAGAATCAGTCTCACGATCACTGTTCGACACAATCCGTGCTGGTGGATCCATGTTCCCATATGCCGGTATCGCGTCCACCGCGAGAAAGGGCCCAGATCCCGGAAAAAGCCACACAGAAGGGGACCTTTCGGCCCTGCTACGAATCACAGCCAGCGCATAGGATGCTTGGCGAGCAGTACGCCTAGGAGGACTGATGGCCGACCAGCCAAAGACACTCGAAAACCTACTTACCGAGGATCGCCTTTTCCCACCGTCGGATGAATTTGTCGCCGCGGCCAATGTTGGCGCCGACGTTTACGACAAGGCAGACGCCGACTACCTGGAGTTTTGGAAAGAACAAGCGCTCAACCGAGTGGCCTGGTTCAAAGAGCCGGCAGTCGTGCTTGACGATTCCAACGCCCCCTTCTTCAAGTGGTTCAGTGACGGCGAACTCAACGTTTCGTACAACTGCCTCGACCGTCATCTCGACGACAACGGCGACAAGGTTGCGTTCTACTGGATCGGTGAGCCGGGCGACACCCAGGACATCACCTACCGTGACCTGTACGAGCGTGTCACCAAGCTGGCCAACGGCCTGAAGAGCCTCGGTGTCGAGAAGGGCGACAGGGTCGCCATCTACCTCGGCATGGTTCCCGAACTCCCTGTGGCGCTCCTGGCATGTGCTCGCATCGGTGCCATTCACTCCGTCGTGTTCGGTGGCTTCTCCTCCGACTCGCTGGCTGACCGGATTCAGGACTCGGACTGCAAGGTCCTCATCACCGGCGACGGCGCCTGGCGCCGCGGTGGCGTGTTCTCGCTGAAAGAGGTTGCCGACGAAGCCGTTTCCCGCTCGCCGTCCATTGAGAAGGTCGTCGTCGTAAAGCGCACTGAGAACGAGATCAACTGGACCGACAAGGACATTTGGTACACGGATCTGGTTGATGGCCAGTCGACCGAGTGCGCCCCCGAGGTCATGAACGCTGAAGACCCGCTCTTCATCCTTTATACCTCCGGCACCACCGGCAAGCCCAAGGGCATCGTCCACACCCAGGGTGGCTATCTCACCCAGGTGATGACCACACACGACTACGTGTTCGATCTCAAGGATGACGACGTGTACTGGTGCACCGCCGACATCGGCTGGATCACCGGTCACTCCTACATCACGTACGGGCCGCTGGCCAATGCCGCCACGAGCATCATGTACGAAGGTGCCCCCAACCACCCGGGCCTCGACCGGCTGTGGCAGATCGTCGAGGACTACAAGTGCACCATCTTCTACACGGCGCCGACGGCGATTCGTGCATTCATGAAGTGGGGCGACGAGCACGTCACCAAGCACGATCTGTCGTCACTACGGCTGCTGGGTACGGTCGGTGAGCCGATCAACCCCGAAGCATGGATGTGGTACCACGAGCTCATCGGTGGGGGTAACTGCCCGATCGTCGACACCTGGTGGCAGACCGAGACGGGCGGCATCATGATTGCTCCGCTCCCCGGTGCCGTGGCAACCAAGCCAGGTTCGGCAACGAAGCCACTGCCCGGTATTGGCGCAGACGTCGTAGACGAAGAAGGCAACTCTGTCCCGTGGGGCGGCGGCGGCTTCCTCGCCATGCGGCGCCCGTGGCCGTCGATGCTGCGGACCATCTACGGCGATGATCGGCGCTACATCGACACCTACTGGTCTCGGTTCGACAACATGTACTTTGCGGGCGATGGCGCCAAGCGCGACGCGGACGGCTACTTCTGGCTGCTCGGTCGTGTCGACGACGTCATGCTCATCGCCGGTCACAACATCTCGACGACCGAGGTGGAGTCGGCACTCGTCAGCCACGAGGCTGTCGCCGAGGCCGCCGTTGTCGGCCGCGCCGACCCGGTCACCGGTCAGGCAATCGCCGCGTTCGTTACGCTCCGTGGCGGCATCGAGGGAAGCGACGAGCTGCTCACCGAGCTGCGCAATCACGTTGCCACGTCGATCGGCCCGATCGCCAAGCCGAAGAGCATCGTGTTCACGGCAGACCTGCCGAAGACGCGGTCCGGCAAGATCATGCGCCGCTTGCTCAAGGACATTTCCGAGCAGCGGCAGCTAGGCGACGTGACCACGTTGGCCAACGCCGACATCGTGCAAGAGATCGCGGCAAAGGCCTCGAGCTCGTCGGACGACTAGTCGACCCAACCCACTAGCTATACAAAACGCCTCCCTTCGGGGAGGCGTTTCATATAGCGAGTTCGATTCCATCGAACTCGAAGCGGCCTGTGGCCGCCGGACTCCCTTCAGGCTCTTCTGATGGAAAATGCAAGCGACCCGGCTCGCCAGGCCTCACCTTGGACTCGCGGGCCGTACTGAGTAAACTAGACAATGTCTAAAGTAGTTTTCGATCCGGTGAGGAGGATCAAGTGGGTTGGACAGTGCTCCCCGAAGAAACCGCAAGCAAGGTGGCCGACAATCTGCAGCCGACGATGCTTGATCTCATCGACCTGCATCTCGTTGGCAAACAGGCCCATTGGACCGTTGTCGGCGAGAGCTTCCAGCCGGTTCACGAACGGCTCGACATCCTGATCGACCAGTGGCGGTTGTGGAGCGACTCCGTTGCCGAGCGCATCGTCATCCTCGGTGCGCTCCCAAAGGGGCGCGCCCACGACATTGCCCATCTGGGCAAAGATGGCGAATTCCCCGTCGCCTGGCTCGACGGCAACGAAGCGATGCGGCTTGTCGCCGACCGGGTCGAAGCAACGGCTCGCCGGGCGCGAGAGCATCAGCAGGGGATTGAAGACCTCGACGTCATCAGCGACGGGCTGATGCAAACAATCATCGAAGGACTCGAGGAACAACTCTGGATGCTGCGAGCTCACCTTCAGTAGCCGAGCAACGACTGCGGAGCGCGGGCCTGAGGGTGACTCAGGCCCGCATTGCGGTTCTGCTGGCACTTGACGATCTCGCAGGCCATCCCAGCGCTGATGAGATCCTGACCGCCATGGCTCCGGCCGGCTTGTCTGTGTCTCGGGCGACCGTATTCAACGCGCTCGACGACCTGTCCAAGGTCGGTCTCGTGATGCGTGCCGACGCCGGTCCGGGTGCCGTGCGGTATGAGACGGCGACTTCCTACCATCACCACTTCGTGTGCAACGTCTGTGGAAGGGTGACAGATGTGCCGTGTGTGGACTCGTCGGCGATCTGTCACGAGCCGGGTTCCATCGACGGGCGTGTCGATGGCGCTCAGGTCGTTTTCCGGGGCACATGTGCGGCCTGTCTACCGCCCCAGAGGTAGTTGGGCTGGCAACACTGCCTGCCAGGTTCGATAATGGCGTCATGAGCACTATTCCAGACGATCTCCGCCGCCGCACCGAAGCCTGGATCGCGGCCGACCCGCAGAAGAAGACCCGGCGCGAACTAACCGCCCTGCTGGAAGCCGGCGATTCGGCAGAGCTGGCAGAACGTATGGATGGTTCGCTGGAGTTCGGCACCGCCGGTCTCCGCGGCAGAGTGGAAGGCGGCTCCAACCGCATGAACCGGGCCGTGGTCATCCGCACCACGCGCGGCCTCGCCGAGTACCTCTTAGAGCGAGACCCGGACTCTGACAAGCCGGTCGTTATCGGCCGTGACGCTCGGCTGTCGAGCAAACGGTTCCAGAAAGACGCCGTTGCAGTTCTCACTGCCGCAGGAATACTCGTCCGTTTCTTTCGTGACCCTGTGCCGACTCCGCTGGTCGCCTACGCCGCCAGACAGCTTGGGGCGAGGGCAGCGATTGTGATCACCGCTAGTCACAACCCTCCCAAGGACAACGGCTACAAGGTCTACGACACCAACGGGGCACAAATCATCCCTCCGACCGATAAGGACATCGCGGCCAAGATTGCCACGGCCCCTCCGGCAGATGATGTTCCCCGGCTAGCCAAGAAGTATCGGGGAGGCATGACCTATCCGGTTCCCGACTACATGTTCGAGCACTACCTCGAAGATCTTGCCGCGGCGCGGGCGCCCAATGCCACGGGCTCGGACCTCGGTTTCGTCTATACCCCGCTCCACGGTGTCGGTGGCGCCTTCGTCACCGGTGCGCTGAGGAAGTTCGGCCATCCCAATGTCCACCGTGTTGCCGGCCAGTACGACCCCGACGGTCACTTCCCCACGGTCGATTTCCCCAACCCGGAGGAGCCGGGGGCTCTCGATCTGGCAACTGAGCTCGCCGTTGCAGAGGATGCGGATCTGATCATCGCCAACGATCCCGATACCGATCGGCTTGCGATCAGCCTGCCGCGCCATGACGGGTGGCGACCGCTGACCGGCAACCAGATCGGGGTGCTGCTCGCCGACTATCTGCTGGCGAACACCGAACTCGAGCAACCCGTCGTCTTCAACAGCATCGTTTCGTCACCGATGCTCGAGAGCATCGCAGCGGCGCACGGGGCCCGGTTCGTCCAGACCTTGACCGGGTTCAAGTGGATCTGGAATGCGGCGCTCGATGTTGCGGAGGCCGGCGAGGGAGCATTCGTGTTCGGATACGAAGAGGCGCTCGGCTACTCCGTTGGCCCCGCCGTCCGGGACAAGGACGGGATTTCAGCGGCGGTCGTCTTTGCCGACCTGGCCGCAGACTGTCGGAACCGGGGGGAGTCGGTGCTCGACTACCTGGCGAAGCTCTATGACCAGCACGGGCTGTGGGTTTCGACGCAGAAGAGCATCGTGCGTCCGGGCAGCGAAGGTGCTGCGCAGATCGCCGCCGCTATGGAACGTATCGGTGCGTCTCCACCTGCCGAGGTGAACGGTATCGCCGTCGCCTCGGTGACAGACTTCCGCAAGGGAGCCGAGGAGCGCCCGCGCTACCTGGCGGCCACACCTCTGGTGGCGCTTGACCTCGGCGATCGAGGGAGAGCGCTCGTGCGGCCCAGCGGTACGGAACCGAAGCTGAAGATCTACGTGGATCTCGTCGCCGATCGCGATCCGGCCATGACCTCTGCAGAGCAAGAGGTGGCCCTCGTCGCGGAGGCAGACGAGGCGGCGAGCGCCCTGGCCGACCAGCTCGGCCTCTGAACCCGTCCACAGCAAGTAGGGACTCGAGCCCGTATTTGGACCGTCCCGCGAATCGGCGATAATGCGTCCAAGAATTCAGCTGGCGAAGCGCGCCACAAGCAAGGAGTCGTCATGGACCTAGCCGCTCTTCTCGGAGACGAAGCAGAGGCTCTTCTCACATACGAGCCGAGGATCTCCAAGGATCAGATGAGCCTCCCCGGGCCGGATTTCATCGATCGTGTTCTCGCCGACAGTGATCGCCACCCCCAGGTACTGCGCAGTCTGCAGAGCCTTTACGACCACGGTCGTCTCGGCGGAACGGGCTATGTGTCGATCCTTCCCGTCGACCAGGGTATCGAGCACTCGGCCGCTGCATCCTTTGCACCAAATCCCGCATACTTCGACCCCAAGAACATTGTCGAGTTGGCGATCGAGGGTGGGACCAACGCTGTTGCCTCCACGTTTGGTGTGTTGGCGATGATGTCCCGCAAGTACGCCCACAAGATTCCGTTCATCGTCAAGATCAACCACAACGAACTGTTGACCTACCCCAACGGTGCAGACCAGGTCATGTACGGCTCTGTCGATCAGGCGTTCGATCTCGGCGCAGCCGGCGTCGGCGCCACCATCTACTTCGGCTCCGACCTGGCCACCCGCCAGCTCCAGGAGACCGCAGAAGCATTCGAGCGTGCCCATCAACTCGGCATGTTCACCGTTCTGTGGTGCTACGTCCGCAATAGCGCCTTCAAGGTCGATGGCGTGAACTACGAAGGTTCTTCCGATCTCACCGGTCAGGCCAACCACCTCGGTTCCACGATCCTTGCCGATATCGTCAAGCAGAAGCAGCCGGATTCGAACAACGGCTACGGCGCCGTCGGCTTCGGCAAGACCCACCCGTTGGTCTACAGCGAGCTGACTTCCGACAACCCGATCGATCTGACCCGTTGGCAGGTGGTCAACACCTATATGGGTCGCGTTGGCTTGATCAACTCCGGTGGGGCCTCTGGTGGCGCCAGTGATCTGGCCGATGCCGTACGTACGGCGGTCATCAACAAGCGCGCCGGCGGTACCGGTCTCATCAGCGGTCGCAAGGCATTCCAACGCCCGATGGCTGAGGGCATCGAACTGCTCAACGCCATCCAGGACGTATATCTGGACGATTCTGTGACCATCGCCTAGCGACACCACCCATCAGGTAGTGAAAGCCCCCGGGTCCTGGAGCCGGGGGCATTCACATGCCGGATTCTCCTAGAAAGCGACGGATGTTTCCGGCTACAGTCCCCATCAACGAAGGACGTACTGAATGCAGTCCCCCCGAAGGAGGACCTAATGGCCATCGCCCTACCTGAAGCCCGCTCGGTTGCGGTCAACCCGTCGCAGGCAGAAATGCGCGCCTGGGTGTTAGAGCATATGCCGCGAATCACCGAGACCGAGTTCGGCAATATCAACTACAAGGCCGAGGTCAAGGCTCGCCTGGCTGCCTCCACGTTCTTCATCGTCGAGGAGGAGAACTACCAGAACCGTATGGCGCGTGCCGAGTACGACGAGTGGGCTGCAAAGCAGGACGCCTATATCGCCGACAAGGACATGATCCTCATCGAGGGCTACATCGGTCCCGATCCCAAGTTCCAGACCGGATCCGCCCTCTACATGGAGCGAACGCAGGCCAACATCCCGGCAATGCAGCAGCAGCTGTACTTCCCCAAGGATGACCACTGGAGGCGAGAGTTCACCGTCATCTACACGCCTGGCCTTGATGCCCCCGGGAAGCCCAATGACCGGTTGATCCTGGTTGACCACGAGAACTATGTGACCCGTGTCTTTGGCTCGGACTACTTCGGTGAGTCAAAGATGGGTGGCCTTCGCATGTGGAACCATCTTGTGTATCAGCGTGGTGGATTGGCGATGCACTCTGGTCTGAAGACGTTCCCCGACGTTGACGGCGAAGAGAAGGTTGCGATCATTCTCGGTCTCTCCGGTACTGGGAAGACCACGACCACCTTCCGTCAGCAGCTCGGCTCGCTACCGGTGCAGGATGACTTCAACGCGCTGATGCCCGGAGGCATTGTCTACACCACTGAGAATGGCTGCTTTGCCAAGACGTTCGGCCTCGATGCCGACGACGAGCCGACCATTTACGGTGGCACTACTCGGCCTGATGCTTGGCTCGAGAACACCCACTGCAACGAGGACGGGACAGTCGACTTCTTCGACGACTCCGACACTGCGAATGGTCGCTCCACCTTCGGGCTGGAGAACATCCGGCACCGTTCCCCGCTGAACGTCCCGCCCGCCAACTACATGCTGCTGCTCAATCGCAACGAGAATCTGATTCCTGCGGTTGCCAAGCTCAAGCGGGAGCAAGCTGCCGCCTACTTCATGCTCGGTGAGACCAAGGGCACGTCGGCCGGCGGTGCCGGCGAAGAGGGAAAGAACCTGAGGGTTCCGGGCACCAACCCGTTCTTCTTCGACAACGACGCACTGCAGGGCAACCGGCTGCTTGAACTGCTCGACAGCATGCCCGACCTCGAGGTGTATCTGATGAACACGGGGCGAGTCGGTGGCGTCGACGGTGATGAGCGGTCCAAGAAGGTCAAGATCAAGCACAGCTCGGCCGTCGTCCAAGGCATCGTCTCCGGCACGATCGAGTGGCAAGAGGATCCCGACTTTGGCTACTCCGTGGCCAAGGATCTGCCAGGGTTCCCTGATGCTGAGCTGCTACGACCGCACAGTCTCTACGAGCGGCAAGGGCGGCTCGAAGAGTATGCACGCATCGTCGAATCCCTCACGGAGGAGCGGAGAGAGTATCTGCGGTCCTATCCCGGTCTTGACGAAAGCATTGTGAACGCAATCTGATTTCGCTCGAAACGGGTTTCGAGCGAGTTTGACCGACGGACCTCTTCGGAGGTCCGTCGCCATTTGTGTGGCCTTTGGCGCCGCTGCTTCTGGTCGGTCGGGCGGAGCCCGGCCGACCTTCTTGAGGGGTCGGCGCAAGGGCCGCCCCCTCAACACTTCCACATCCGGTCTGCGGGTCCGGCAGGGTGGGGCCATTTGGGGGTGTGCAGAATTAACTAGTGAAGCGCGGCGGGGCTGTGCCGACAGCATCTGCATGAGAGAGCACACACCACACACCACGCGAGTCGACGAGCGTTCGTTCAATGTCGTTCGTAAGGGCTTTGACCCTCGGGAGGTGAAGACCTACCTCGAGGAACTCGAGCACGCATTTCAAGACATGGAAGGTCACGCCCGGCGGACATCGCAGCGGGTGGTTGAGCTGGAACGTGATCTTGCCGCGGCCCGAGCTACTGAGAGAGCTTCCCTCGACAACGCCATGATGGCGGTCTTTGACGTCAAGGATCGGATGCTCGATCAAGCCTCACGGCGCGCCAAAGAGATCGAAGATCAGGCAGACAAGACAGTTTCCTCAATGATGGCCGAGATCAGCTCCGCCAAGGGACGGGAACCGGAACTCGAGACCCGTATCTCCAATCTAGAGCAGGATCTGGTGCGTTCCCGAGCCGACGGAGAGCGGCTGCGGATGCAACTCAACGATGCCCACTCGGCTCTCGATCACATCGAGACCACGACCACCGTGGATATCACGAGTCTTCAGGCTCAGCTCAAGCATGAACAGCATGAGAGCGAGCAGCTGCGGGCTGCCTCCCGTGACGTCAACTGGGTGAAGAGGGAATTCGAGCACAAGCTGGCGCAGGCACAGGAAAGGGCGATGCACGCCCAGGCCGACGCCGAGGCCGCCCGAGCCGAACTCGAGGCCCTCAAGGCGCAGACTGCGGCCCCGGAGACAGCGGATGATGCAAACGTGGTCTACGAGCGCACCGACGCCGTCGACGACTACGAGTACGCAGTTGCAGCGTTCGAGGAACTCAGCGAAGAGTTGCGCAAGGCCATCTAGGCCTGTTGGCTAATCCTGCATACCCGCCTATCAAGCTCGGGTTTGAAGTGCCGATACCTACCGAGTGAGCGAAGAACGCAGTCAGTTCGCGCGGCAAATCGATGAACATACGTTCACCCAAAGCCGTCGTGGGTTCGACAAGACCGAAGTCAAGTCCTATCTGCAGGATCTCGAGCAAGCCTTCCGTGAGTTGGAGGGCCATTCCCGACGTCAGGCGCAGAAGCTGGTGGAGCTGGAGCGCGAGGTCTCCAAGGCCCGCGCCACAGAGAAGGTTTCGGTCGACAACGCCATGCTTGCTGTGTTCGACGCAAAGGATCGCATCCTCGAGCGTGCTCGCCGCAAGGCGGACGAGATCGAGGACGATGCACGTCTCGAAGCTGGCCGCATCCGCGAGGCGGCTCTCAAAGAAGCCGGCGGGGGCGAGGGAGCTGCCGTTGGAGAAATTGCTGCCGCCCGCGCTCAGGCCGACGAGATCGTTGCCAGCGCAAGGCGGGAGGCCGACCGGCTGCGCAACGAAGTTGCGTCGCCGACGAATGAGGAGCTCGAGGCGGAGCTAGCCGACCTGGGATCCCGGCTCCGTCGAGCACACGACGAGACCGCGGATGCTCGTAAGGAGCTTGAATCCGCGAGGAACCGCATTGTCGAACTGGAGAACGCCTCAACTCCCGAGGATGACGGACTGAAGGACAAGTTCGCCGAATTGGAGCACCTCGCAAGCGAATCGAGGGACGACGCCAGACGGCTGGCAGACGAACTAGAAGCTGAGCGTGCGGAACTCGAGACTGTTCGCACCGCGGCTTCGTCGGCCGAGAGAGCGTTGCGCGACCTACAGACTCGCACCGAAGCGATGGAAACCGATCTCGACGCGGCCCGGACCAGGTTCGCCGAGACCGAGGCGCTGCGCCAAAAGGCCGAAACAGAGCGGGAAGATCTGGCCGCCGAGGTGGTGGCGAGCCGCGCCGAGGTCGACAGACTGCGGGCCGCCGATACGGCTGCCGCTGACGATCGACGCTTGCTCGAAGAGACCGAGAAGGCTCGTCAGGAGTTGGAGGCGAAGCTTGTTGCCGCTGAGGCTGGTCGGGTAGATGTTGGGGCGCGGTTTGAGGAGGCGGAGAGGGTTCGTGAGGAGTTGGAGGCGAAGCTTGTTGCTGCGAGGCTGGTCGGGTAGAGGTCTCCGCCAAGCTCTACGAGGCCGAGCAGCTGCGTCGAGAATTGGTCGAGAATCTTGCCTCAGCCCAGTACGAGAAACGCGACGACGATCAGCTCGTTACCACCGCCGGCTCCGAGACCACTGAAGAGACGCAAGAACCATCTCGCAGCTCCGTCGATGTTGCCGATCATGTGGCGTTTGCCTCGAGGATGGCCAGCTTCCAGACCCACATTGCAGGAAGCCAGCGGCGAGCGGACACGCTCGAGTTGCTCGCGGAGACCCAGAGAATTGCCCGCTCCGCTGCCGTCGACACAGACAGTCGCGGCGCGGAGGGAACAGTCGATGCTGTTGAAGAGGCCCAACGGATTCTGGACGACGCTCGAGACGAGGCCCAAGAGATAGCGGCCGAGGCAGAGGAGAGGGCGGACAAGCGAGCGGCGAAAGTCATAGCCAAAGCCCGCGAAGAGGCCGACCAGGTGCGACAGACCGTGGCAACTCTCACTGCGCAGGCCGAAGATGCGCGCTCTGCCGCACTCCGATCGAAGATGGAAGCGGACGACCTCGTCGAGGCACAGAGGTCGATGGGCGATGCCCGCGACGACATCGTTCATGCCGCCGAGGATCGGGCGGCGGAGATCCGTGCGGACGCGGAGAGAGCTGCCGCGACCATGCGCAAGGAAGCCGAAGAAGAGCTGCGACGTGCCCACGAAGAGGCCGACCGACTCACCGCCGCCACGGCGGAGTTGGCTCCGACTTCCGATAGCTCCGGGACCGCTCAAGGGCCGGTCGAGGCGGCCGCAGATCCCATCGTTGAGCTCGAGGCGGCGACCGAGGCTACCCCGAAGGAGTCCGTCGAGCCGATTGCTGAGACCGAAGAACGAGGAGTCGCGCATGACCCAACTTCGGATGACGGAGAAGAGTTCGACCGCCCTGTAGAGCCCGCTGCCGGCGACAGGGACGACCAACCCGAACCAGCGAGTGACGGCGACGACCTTGCCGCTCTCCTGGCCGCAGCGGAAAAGGATCTCGCTGCCAGTGACGAGTTGCGAAAGCAACGGGAGGAGCTCGATGAGCGCGAGGCCGAACTCGCCGCACAGCAGGCCGAGGCCGCCTTGCTACTGGCTTCCTCCCGTGAAACCGTGTCGCATGCGGCTGATCCCGCCGCAAAAGCCGAGGCGATTGAGGAAGAGACGCCGCTCACTGCTACCTCCGGGCCAACCGAGCCCTATTCATTCGACATTGCTGTGGAAGAACCCGCTCCCCGCCCCGACGCCGAAGACGACAACGAAGAAGAGGATCCTGCAGAGCGGCTATCGGCCCTGTTGGAGGAAGTCGCCCCTACCTCAGCCGAAACCGATCACGAACCACTCGATCTCGATGAACCGTCGCCGGATCTGTTCACGACTGCGATTGAAGCCGCAACGGGAACCACAACCGGGAGCCCCTTGACGGAAATAGCGACCGAGGAACCGTCGGCGGCAGCCGAGACCGAGACACTCCTGTTCGAAGCCGAGATCGAGGCCCCGGTCGAGGACGAAGACGAAGCGGAAGTCAGAGATACGACCGAAGCTGAGGCCGAAGACACCGAGGAGAACTCCGATCCGGCAGCGGAGAGTGCCGAGGAGCCGGAGCCGTCAATCGCTGCAGACGTTGAGCCCAGAGACCCGGAACGCCCGCGTATGGCCTGGCCGGCTGCGGCGAGTTTCGACGAGAACGGCGATAACGCCGACGACTCCGACGACTCCACCGAAGGCGACGATTCCACCGAAGGCGACGGCGCCAACGATTCCGACCGGCAAAGCCGCTATCGAAGCCGTTCTGCCAAGCTTCCACGTCTCGGTGATCAGGCGCAGTCCAATGTGTCGGCCATGGCGAATCTTCGTAGGAAGGGCAGAGGCAAGCGCTGAGGCGTGGTCCTCTTCGTCGTAACATCTGACGATGGCGTCCTCGATACTTGTGACACGTCGTCCCCCCGGCACGGCGCTCGACATTCTCAGTTCGGCAGGGAGCATCGATCTCTGGGAACCAGACGAAATCATGCTGCGGGTTGAGCTGGTTCGGCGAGTTGCCGAGGCTGATGCCGTCTACTGCATGCTCACCGACCACATCGATTCCGAACTACTCGACGCCGCACCACGCTTGCGGGTTGTGTCCAACATGGCCGTCGGCCTCGACAACATCGACCTCGAAGCTTGTACTAGCCGGGGGATAGCGGTGGGCCACACTCCAGGGGTACTCACCGAAGCAACCGCTGATCTGGCGATGGCGCTCCTTCTAGGCGCAGCACGCCGTATCGGTGAGGGCATCGACTACGTGCGTGCGGGGTCGTGGGGGGAGTTTCGGCTGGATCTCCTACTCGGCCAGGAGGTCCATTCGTCCACGATCGGCGTGGTCGGGATGGGCCGCATCGGCGCCGCCGTGGCCCGCCGCGCCGCCGGTTTTGGCATGTCCATCCTCTATTCGGGTCCGAGTCGCAAACCAGCGATCGAACAAGAGCTTGGGGCGCAACATCACAGGTTGGATGATCTGCTGCGACTGGCCGATCACGTCGTCATCACGGCTCCGTTGACCCCGGAAACCCACCATCTGATCAGCGAGGACGCCCTGCGTTTGATGAAGCCCACCGCCACATTGACCAACGTCGCCCGTGGGCCGCTGGTGGACACAGCCGCGCTAGTGGACGCTCTGCAGAACCGCCTCATTGCTTCGGCGGCGCTGGATGTCACCGACCCCGAGCCGCTCTCTTCAGATCATCCGTTGCTCAGCCTGCCCAACTGCATCGTCATACCTCATCTCGGTAGCGCCACCTTGAAGACGCGAGCTGCCATGGCGGATCTGGCCGCTCGCAACGTTGTCCTCGGACTTCGGGGGAAGCCCATGGAGGCGTGCGCCAACCCGGAGGTGTACGGGTAGTTGTGTGGGATTTCGCGACTGGACGTGGTGCCTAGCTGGGAGCGAGTGTCCCGGCGAACACCTGCCATGCCAGCAATGACTTCGCCACAAGGCTGAGGATGATGTAAGCCCGTTCTCCGTAGAGGTAGTCGCGCCATTTACCGACCTGTTTGTACTGCAGCACCATGTTTATCGCGAAGCTGTTGAAGAACACGAACAGCGAGAAGAAGATGCCGTAAACGAACGCCGGCGGCGAACCATCGGTGCTCGGGCTCCACAGATAGATGGCAATCAGCAACCAGGGAACGGCTCCGGCGAACACACCGAACCAGTATGACATCCAATTGGGACGACCCGGCTTCTCGTAGTGCTCCATAAGGAGACCAAAGAGGATCATTGTTGCGTTGACGGCGAAGAGAGCGCCGAGAGCGGCCACGTCGGTGATGCCGGGAAGCATGGCGATCAGTACGACCATCAGCGAGGAACTCACGGAGTATTCGATCCAGCGTGCATAGTTCCTGCCACGCTCCAGATTGGAGACGTACCACGGGTACACGCCTGGTGCTGAGATGATCCAGTGGGCCAAAGCAGACAGGAAAATGAATGCGGCCACGCCCCAGGCAATCCGTACTTCGAAAAGTTCGTAGATCTTTGGTGGTGCGAGGCCCGGAGCGTCGTCCAGGAACGTTGCGGTAACGGGCAACGCAAAATCATTCGACAATGCAAGTATTGCCACGCCCTGGATGGCGTGGAAGAAGCCCATGATTATGTTGAAACGACGCAATCGGCCGAATTTGCCGGTGTCTGTTTTGCCGCTCGGTTGTTCGATTTGTGTAGACATGTCTCCCACCGGTATTCGACCTTCTGTCCGCCTGTTCGTAGCGGGTCACCATTTCGGTTGAGATCAATTGCGCACGGTTTAGAGTTCCGGGAACCCAACCAAGCCAGGCTAATGGCAAACGCACCAACGCCCGCGGCATCTCGCCCGTTCGACTTCTTTTTCTTCGACTGCGACAGCACTCTAAGCACCGTTGAGGGGATCGACGAGTTGGCTCGTCGCAAGGGCAAGTTCGACGAGATCAAAGCGATGACCGACGCCGCTATGGAGGGCGAGATCTTCCTCGACGCGGTCTACGATCGCCGGCTCGAGATGCTGGCGCCCACGCACGAGGAAATCACGGCGATCGATCCTCTGTACCGGTCCACAGTCGTTCCCCATGCGGCAGAGGTCATAGGTGCGCTCCATGCGGTAGGCAAGGAAGTCTTCATCGTGTCCGGCGGTTTGCTTGCAGCGGTGCGCCCGTTTGGTCGGTGGCTGGGGGTACCGCATGATCGTATTCGGGCGGTGAGTCTGGAGTACGACGCTCTGTCCGGCGAGTGGTGGGATTACCTCCAGGATCAATGGGATCAACGGATCGATGTGGAGTACAAGGATTCAGAAGACACGCCCCTCGTCCAATCCACCGGCAAATCGGACGTCGTGCGAGAATTGCTCGGCGGTCGATTCGGGCGTTCCATGCTGATAGGAGACGGCGTCAGCGACCTGGCTGCAAGCGACGTCGTAGACCGATTCGTCGGGTTCTCCGGTGTCGTCTCTCGGCCGCATGTGGTCGCGGAGGCCGAGGTGCTCGTAACCGGAGAATCCCTCTCGCCTGTATTGAATGTTGCTCTGACGGAGTCGGAGCAACTGGGGCTATCGGGTACCGTGTACGAACAGGTTCTCGAGGAGGGCCTTGCCCGCTTCCGCGCAGGTGAAGTTCTCGTTCGTAAAGGCTCAACACCATGACATTCCGGCTGCTCATCTCCGATGACCTATCACCGGATGCCGTCGCTCTTCTCGATGCGCACGACGACGTCGAATACGACGTCATGAAGGGTCTGAGCCCTGACGAGCTGGCGGAGCAGATACCGGGCTACCACGGGCTGGTTGTGCGGAGCACGGTTAGTGCGACGGCTGAGGTAATCGCCGCAGCAGACGAGCTCAGTGTCATCGGCAGGGCCGGCGTCGGTGTCGACAACATTGATTTGCGGGCGGCCAGCGAAAGCGGCGTGATCGTCATGAACACGCCGGGGGCCAACACCGTGGCGGCCGCCGAGCACACGGTTGCTCTGCTATTGGCGATGTGCCGCAACATTCCCCAGGCCGCTGCCAGTCTTCGCAACGGTAGGTGGGACCGCAAGCTCTATAGAGGAATCGAGCTGCGGTCCAAAACGATCGGCATCGTTGGCTTGGGGCGCGTCGGGCGCCGGGTAGCTCGCCGTTGCCGCGCTTTCGGGATGGAGGTCATCTGCTTTGATCCCTTCCTCAGCGATGACCGCGCCCACGAGTTGCACGTCGAAAGCGTTGACCTGGATGAGCTCCTCAGTCGCTCCGACTTCATAACACTTCACGCCGCGCTGACTCCCAAGACGAGCGGCATCATCGGTAGGGAGGCGTTGGCGAAGGTCAAGCCCGGCGTGAGAATCGTCAACGCCGCCCGCGGCGGATTGATCGACGAGGATGCGTTGTGCGAGGCTCTGGAGAGTGGGCGAGTCGCCGCGGCGGCGCTCGACGTGCTCGTCGACGAGCCTCCCGACTTCGCCAATCCGCTCCTCCATATGGACAACGTCGTCGTCACCCCTCACCTCGCATCCAGCACGGAGGAAGCCCAGCGTGAGGTCGGTGTTCGGATCGTCAGCCAAGTCATCGACGCGCTGCACGGTACGGACTACCGCAATGCCGTCAACATGCCCGTGGTCGATCGCCACATCCGCAGAGAATTGCAGCCCTTCCTTGCCATGGCGGAGCGCCTGGGCCGGTTGCAGGCCCAGCTGGCGGAGGCTGCCATCACGAAGGTCGAGGTGGCCGTCGAAGGTGAGGTTATCGACGACCAGATCAAGCCCCTTACCGTTGCCATCTTGAAAGGTGTCCTCGAACCGATCCCAACCGGGTCGGTCAACTATGTGAACGCCCCCCACGTCGCCATGGAGCGAGGGATTGTGGTGGCGCAAACGACCGGCCTTCACACTACCGACTATCCCAACATCATCTCTTGCCGTGTCGAGTGGGAGGGGGGCCGTCGGTCGGCCGCTGCGAGCCTCTTCGGTCACGACGAGCCGCGCATCGTAGATGTGGACGGGCTGCGCATCGATGTCATTCCGGAGGGGATCATCCTCGTAGCCGTCAGCCATGACGAGCCGGGCTTCATCGGCAAGGTGGGAACCATGCTTGGGGAACTCGGGATCAACATCGCCACCTGGCGCACCGGAAGATCCGCTCCGGGGGGCCAGGCCGTGTCGTTCATAAGCGTTGACTCCGATGTGCCCGATGAGACGATGGCGGAATTGATGAATACGGACCCGATCGAGCGGATTACCAAGGTTCGGCTCTGAACTCTGGGCCCCAGGACCCGTATGTGGGCTTGGGAACCCAGGGTTGGTGGACCCGTATGTGGGCTTGGGAACCCTGGGTTGGTGGGCCCGTATGTGGGGTTGGGAGCCCTGGGTTGGAGCGACGGGGTACCCTCGCGGCATGAAAGTCGCCCGCCGCGCCGAAATCGCCCCTTTCTACGTAATGGAGGTGATGAAGGCCGCAGCCGAGCGGGAAGTAATGACGGGTGACGTTCTTCACCTCGAAGTCGGCCAACCCAGCACCCCTGCACCCGACACCGTTCTCCAAGCCGCAAAGCGCGCCCTCGAATCGGACAGGCTCGGATACACCACCGCAACCGGGACTCCGGAACTTCGTGAGCGGATCGCCCTCTACTACGAGGAACGCTACGGATTGCGGATCGATCCGGTTCGGATCGCGGTCACGATGGGCGCTTCCGGCGGGTTTGTGTTGGCGTTCCTGGCCGCGTTCGATGTCGGAGACCGGGTAGCCGTGACCCGGCCGGGCTACCCCTGCTACCGCAACACTCTCGAAGCATTCGGCGTCGAGGCCGTGTCGATACCAATCGGGCCGGAAACCCGTTTTGTGCCTACCAGCAAACTCATTGCTGCGGCCGGCGACCTCGATGGCCTGATCCTGGCGAGTCCCGCCAATCCGACCGGTACGGCGCTGAATCCCGCTGAACTGGCCGACATTGCAACCTACTGCCGCAACAACGGCATTCGCCTCGTGGCGGATGAGATCTACCACGGCATCGAATACGGGGTCCAGGTGCCAAGCGCTCTATCCGTAGAACCCGAGGCCGTGGTCCTGCAGAGCTTCTCGAAGTACTTCTCGATGACCGGGTGGCGGCTCGGCTGGATGATTGTGCCGGACGAGTTGGTCCGCCCCGTCGAACGGCTGGCTCAGAACCTCTTCATCTCACCACCAACGATTTCACAACTGGCGGCTGTGGCCGCCTTCGACGCCACGGACGAACTCGATGCAAATGTCGCGCGATACGCCGAGAACAGGCGGCTACTGATCGATGGGCTCGGTTCCGTCGGCTTGGTCCACTTTGCTTCGCCCGATGGCGCCTTCTATTTCTACATCGACGTTTCCCACCTCACGGATGACAGCCAGGACTTGTGTCGGGTTTGGCTCGACGAATTGGGCGTCGCCTGCACCCCCGGCATCGACTTCGATCCGGTCCTGGGGCACCGCTACGTGAGGATGTCGTATTCCGAATCGACTGCTGACATCGCTGAAGCAACGGAGCGTATTGCCGACTGGGTACGTTCTGAACAGTCGATGTAGGAGCAACTCTGTGGCCAACTGGACGAAGAAGGCGCATAGGGCAGCCGCGCCCATTCTCGAGCTGGGGGAGCAAGTAGTGGCGGGCGCCAATGTCACCTACCGCCAGTTTGCGGTATCCGATGGCGGGTTCACCGGAGGCCTTGTGGCCGGTGGTGTGGTCGGTGCAGCTGCTGGACGGGTCTGGGACCAGCACCTCGAAGGCAAGCGCGCCGCCGAAGAAGCCGGCCGGCCCAAAACCTTCTTTGAGGGACTTCCGCCGCGTCAGGTTTCTTTTCCGGAAACCGGTTCGCTCGGTGTTGCCACAGATTGCCGTCTGATCCTGTTCGAACTCTCAGCGATGGGCAAGCCCGGCGAGCTGTTCTTCGAGGTTCCTCTCAACGAGATCAGCGCTGTGTATGAGCGCGATATCCAGCAGAAGTTGTCGCGGGGTGTGCCGCAGTCACGGCAAGTCTTGATGGTCTTTGATGACCAGACCACCCTGTCGCTCTTCAGCCTGAGCAGCGGCCTGAGCCGGAAGTGGATTGAAGCTTTCACCGCTGCGCTGCGTCCCGCAGCATCGACCTTCTAGCAGGCGGTTCTCGAAACCGGTTGAACCGAGCACCTCCTTCGTCGTACTATGGGAAAACTGAATACTGAATCAGTATTCAGTTTCGGGATTAGGGACCCGAGTACAACGGAGGGAGGACGGATGGCCGACACGGTCGCGGCTGGTTATAAACCACCAGTCACGGCGAAGGGACGCGCCACCAGGCAAGCCATCCTCGAGGCGGCTGAGGGAGTCTTTGGCGAACTCAGCTACGACCGTGCCTCCATCGCCGAGATCACCCGACGTGCCGGAGTCGCCCAGGGAACCTTCTACGTGTACTTCCCCGACAAGAAGGCAGCCTTCGTCGAGTTGGTCCATGTCCTCAACCACAATCTGCGTCGGGCCATATCCGAGGAAGTAGCCGGCCTCGACAGCCGCCTTGAGATCGAACGGGTCGGGTTCCGCACCTTCTTCGACTACGTAGTCCACCACCGTCCCCTCTACCGCGTCGTCCGCGAATCCGAGTTCGTCGACCCGGAGACCCACCGCTGGCATTACCGAACGATCGCCGAGAGTTACATCCGCGGCCTGGCCAAGGCACAGGGGGAGGGACAGATCGCCACCCATGTTTCTGCCGAGACCATGGCCTGGGTGCTCATGGGGATTGCCGAGTTGATCGGAGCCCGGTACGTGCAGTGGGAGGGTCGCCCCCCGCCTGAGGAGGTTCTGGACGAAGTCATGACTTTCATCGCCTGTGCGTTGAGACCGCCAAGGAGTGAACAATGACCCACGATTCGCTGCCTGGGGATGGGCGGTCCTTCCCCATGGGCATCGTCTCTACAGGGATGTACCTGCCCGAATCGGTGATGACCGCTGAGGAGATCGCCGAAGAGAGCGGTCTGCCGGTCTGGGTCGTCAAGGAGAAGCTGGGAATCACCCAGAAGCACATCCCGACCCCGGGCTTGCACCCCAACGCCATGGCCGTCCACGCCGCCAAGGAAGCCATAGAAAAGGCGGGGATCGATCCCAAAGAGATCGACGTGCTCCTCTGCACCACAGAGGAGTGGAAGGAGTACAACCTCTGGACCGCCGGCATCGACCTGGCCTATGAGATCGGGGCGACCAACGCATGGGGCATGGATATGCACATGCGGTGCGCTACATCGATCGCCGCGCTCAAGCTTGCCCGGTCGCTGATGCGGGAGGATCCCGACATCGACACGATCATGATCGCCGGTGGATACGTGATCGGGCACTTTATCGACCACACCAACCTCCGCACCTCATTCCTGTTCAATATCGGCGCAGGGGCGGGCGCCATGCTGGTGAAACGGGACTGGCCGGAGAACCATGTCCTCGGAACTCACCTGATGTCCGACGGCTCGATGAGCCGCCACGTCATTGTTCCAGCAAGCGGCACGGTGAAACACCCGAATGACGACGCAGTCGCTGCCGGTGAGTTCAAGTTCGACCTGGTCGAACCTGAGGCAATGAAGGATCGCCTCAACGAGGTCAGCATCGACAACTGGATGCATTGCGTAGATGAAGCGCTGCGCAAGTCGGGCACCAAAAAGGACGGAACCCCCTTCACCCGGGACGACCTCGACTATCTCAACATGCTGCTGGTGAAGCCCTCGGCGCACAAGGAGATCCTCGACCTGCTCGGTCTCAGCGAAGAGCAGTCGTTCTACCAGAGCGACATTGGCCATATCGGGGAGCAGGACTCGATCATCTCGATCATCGAGGGGCAGCGGACCGGCCGACTGAAGCCGGGCGACCTCATGGTCATCGTTGGAGCCGGGATCGGGTACGTCTGGGGTGCCGGCGTTGTGCAATGGGGAGCCCCGCAGTGACCTATGCACAGACATCTCGCTACACGACTGACTTTCTCGAGAAGAGGAGCCAGCTGACACCGGATCGGGTCGCTCTGATCGAGGGCCTGGGTGGTCGTGAGGTGACCTTTGCCGAATGGAATGCCCGGGTGGATCGCACCGCCAACTACCTGCGATCGCTTGGCGTCGAGAAGGGCGACCGGGTTTCCGTGTATGCGTCCAACTGCCCCGAGTACATGGATCTCTTCTGGGCGGCAGGAAAGATCGGCTTCGTACTCCACAACCTCAATTGGCGCCTCACGGTTCACGAGTTGCGTCAAATCATTGCGGATGCCGAACCGGTGGTCCTCTTCTACAGCGACGACTGGAGCGACCAGGTTGAGGAGCTGCGCCCTTCATTCACCACGATCCGCGATGTCGTCGCCATCGGCGAGCCAGCGGCCGGTGATCGCAGCTTTGCCGAGCGTGACGGTTTCCCCGCAGAGCTCGGGGAGCGGCCCGACCTCGAGATGGACGACGTGTGGGGCATCTACTACACCGGGGGAACGACGGGCCTTCCCAAGGGTGCCATCCTCACCCACGGAAACCTCACCTGGAACTCGGTTAACACAATCACGTCGTGGGGGTTGACCGCCGAGCATGTGGCGCCACTGCAGCTCCCCTTCTTCCATATTGGCGGACCGAACATCTTCATGGTGCCGCTGGTCCATCTCGGCGGCACGACGATCCTCTGCAAGGGCTTCGATCTCGATGAGTCGTTCGACCTGATCGAACGCGGCGGCATCACCCACTACGTGGCGGTCCCGACTATGTACCAGATGTTGCAGGCCCACCCCCGCTGGGAAGAGGCCGACTTTTCCAAGCTGGCTCTGGTGATCTCGGGAGGGGCGCCGTGCCCGGTTCCGATCATGCAGAAGTTCTGGGATCGCGGCATTGATTTCAAGATGGGTTACGGGCTCACGGAAGCCGCCGGCAACAACTTCTGGTTGCCCGCCGATCGGGTGCGAGACAAGACCACATCGGTGGGCTTTCCCATCTTTCACATTGACATGAAGATCATCGACGAGGACGGCAACGAGGTGGGGCCCAACGAAGCCGGCCAACTGTTGATCCGCGGCCCTCACGTGACCCCCGGCTACTGGCGACGCCCCGAGGCAACCGCCGAGACGCTTCGAGACGGCTGGCTGCACACCGGTGACCTCGCGGTGAAGGACGATGAAGGCTTCTTCACCATCAAAGGCCGGTCCAAGGACATGTTCATCTCGGGCGGGGAGAATGTGTACCCGGCCGAGGTCGAGTCAGTGATGATGGCCTATCCCGGTATTGCCGAGGCTGCCCTGGTCGGTATACCCGACGAAGTGTGGGGTGAGATCGGCAAGGCGTTCGTGGTGCTCGAGGGAGGTGCCGACTTCTCCGAAGGCGCCTTCACCGAGTTCCTCGGGAGCAGGCTGGCCAAGTACAAGCTGCCCAGGTCGGTGGTAGTCACGCCGGAAATCCCCAAGACGGTCATCGGCAAGATCGATAAGAAGCTCCTCGCAGCGGAAGGAGGCGAGTCGTGAGCGTTCCAACCGTCGACGGCATCACCAAACAGACGATCACCACCGATCGACTGACTACGAGAGTGCTGACCGCGGGGCCGGATGACGGCATCCCGGTTCTGTTCCTGCATGGGAACCTGTCCTCGGCTACCTGGTGGGAGGAGACGATGGTGCGTCTCCCGGACGGGTATCGGGCCATCGCCCCCGATCAGCGTGGTTTCGGGGAAGCCGACCCGGCGGCAAAGGTCGATGCGACCCGAGGCATGGGCGACTACGTCGATGACGCCATTGCGCTGCTGGATCATCTGGGCGTTGATCGGTTTCACCTTGTCGGCAACTCTCTCGGCGGTGTGATCGCCTGGTGGCTGCTGGCAGGCCACTCCCCGCGAATACTCACGCTCACCCAGGCCGACCCGGGTTCGCCCCACGGTTTCGGCGGCACCAGGGACGTCGCCGGCAAGCCGACGACGGAAGACTTCGCCGGCTCTGGGGGAGGGCTCATCAATCCGGAACTGGTCCGCCTCATCGGTGAGGGCGATATGTCGACAGACTCAATGTTCTCGCCGCGGGCCGCCCTACGGGCTCTCGTATGGAAGCCACCCTTCATCCCCGCCAGAGAGGACGAGTTCGTCGCCAGCCTGTTGCAGGTCCACCTCGGTGACGATGCCTATCCGGGGGACAAGGTGATGTCGCCGAATTGGCCGTTCGCGGCGCCTGGCGAACTCGGGGTCAACAACGCCCTGTCACCCAAATACGCGCTCGACGTTTCCCGCCTGGTCGGCGGCGCGGGCAAACCGCCGGTGTTGTGGGTTCGGGGCGCCCAGGACCTGGCCGTGTCCAACAACGCAGCGTCTGACCCCGGAACCTGGGGACCGATGGGTCTGGTGCCCGGCTTCCCCGGAACCGATGCTTACCCGGCGCAGCCGATGATCGATCAGATTCGGGAAGTCCTCGACGGCTATGCCGCCACCGGCGGAAGTTATGAGGAGGTTGTGATCGATGACTGTGGCCACGTTCCGTTCATCGAGAAACCAGATGAGTTCGACAAGGTATTCCATGCGGTGATAGGAGGGTATTGAGCAAAGGCGGCACAGGCTTGTCCCGGCGACAGAGCACCCGTTCTACAGAAAGCCGACAAGCAGAAGCTCACTTTGTTCGACAGCTTCCGCCGCAACTGGATGAGAGACAAGAAGAGGAAACGAGGAGGAACATTGAATAAAGCAATCAAGCTGCTGATGCTGTTTGTGGTGCTCGCTCTGCTGGCTGCCGCTTGTGGCGGCGACGACGATTCAAGCGACACCACTGCGGCTCCTGCTGAGACGACTGCGGCTCCTGCTGAGACGACTGCGGCTCCTGCTGAGACGACTGCGGCTCCTGCTGAGACGACTGCGGCTCCAGCCGAAGGGGTTAGCTGTGACGAGCCGATCACCGTTGGGGTCATCACCGACCTAACCGGTGCTCTTGCTATCTACGGCTCCCATATCAACCGTGGCGTGCCCATCGGATTTGCCTACGCCACCGGGGGCGAGGTGCAGACTGGGGCGGAGCAGACCTACAAGGTCGACAACTGCGAGATCCGGGTCGTGTTCAAGGACGATCAGAGCAATGCGGAGCTGAGCGCAACGGCAGCACGCGAACTCGTCGAGGTCGAAGGCGCTGAGATCATCATCGGTTCGGTCAGTTCCGGTGTGACGGCGACCTTGCAGGAGATCGCCCGTGAGAACAACGTCATCCTCATCGCGGCCCCGGCTGCGGCGACCGACCTGACCGGAAAGACGTTCGACCCGAACACCTTCCGTACCAGTCGGAGCAACTACCAGGACGGCATGGCGATTTGCGACCAGTTCGTCAACAACGACGGCTTCAAGACGTTCGTCCAGATCGCCCCCGACTACTCGTTCGGGTACGGCGGCGCTGAGGCGTATGAAGACGCTTGTACGTTCTTCGGCGGCGAGTTCCTGGCCGAGACTGTGTTTGCCCCGGCAGACACAACCGACTTCACGTCATACATGACTCCGCTGGCCGATTCCGGCGCGGATGCTTTCCTGGTTACGTGGGCGGGCGGTGGCTTCGTGCCCTTGCTGCAGTCGGCGATCGACCTCAGCGTCATCAACGACACGACCGTTCTTGGTTCGCCATTCGTGGATAACGTCGTGATGCCGGCATTCTTCGGCAACGCAGTTGGGACCACCTCGGTGATCCTCTACCACTACGGCGCTCCCAGCAATGCCGCCAACGACTATCTGATCGCCAACCAGGCGGCGGTCGGCGGCACGACCCCGGATCTGTTTGATGCCGACGGTATGAACGCCGCCATCATGGTGGTCGAAGCCCTCACGTCAACAGGCGGAGCCGCGGACGCCGATTCTCTGAAGGCCGCAATGGAGGGACTCAGCTTCGAAGGCCCGAAGGGTCTCGTCGAGATTCGCGCTGAGGACCACATGGCCATTCAGGACATGTACGTCGTAACGCTTACCGGCTTCGATGATGCCGGTCCGCTCTACGAGAACGTGGCAACGGTTCGCCCAGAGCCGCCGTGCCTACTCGAGGGTGAGTTCACGTCTCGCTGCGGCAGCTTGCCAGTAGGCAGCCTCGGAGGCTGATCAAAGAAATGGTTGGGGGTGGGATCCCCACCCCCAACCGCAACTCCTGAAGGGAGGCTGAGGTGAGCGTCATCCTGGAGACGCAGAGCCTGCGCCGCGAGTTCGGTGCGCTGGTCGCCGTCGATGACGTCAGCGTGAAGATCGAGGAGGGTTCGCTTCACTCGATCATTGGGCCAAACGGCGCCGGCAAGACCACGTTCTTCAACCTGGTGAGCGGAACGCTCAAGCCAACGGCGGGACGGGTCTTCTACAAGGGCGAGGACATAACCGACCTACCGGTGCACCGCACTATCCACGAGGGCATCGGGCGATCGTTCCAGATCACCAACATCTTCCCCAACCTGACGGTATTCGAGAACATTCGTCTTGCCAGCCAGGCTTTGGGTTCGGACAGCTATCGACTGTTCCGCTCTCACCTCAAGTTCACCGAGCACCTGGAGAGAACGAACGAGGTTCTCGAGGAGGTCGGGTTAACCAGCCGAGCGCCGACTCTGGCCAGGACCTTGCCCCACGGAGATCAACGGAAGTTGGAGTTGGGGATGATCCTCGCTCCCGATCCCGACGTTCTGATGCTCGACGAACCGACCGCCGGTATGGCTGCAGAACAGGTGCCAGAGTTGATGGCCCTTGTCCAGTCAATCCAGGAAGCCGGCAACAAGACGGTCGTGCTTGTCGAACACAACATGAACGTGGTGATGAGCGTTTCCGATCGAATAACCGTCATGCATCAGGGTGCCCTCCTCGCAGAAGGAACGCCGGCGGAGATCTCCGCGGACGAGACGGTTCAGACCGCCTATCTAGGAGCTCTCTACAACGAGGAACCGGGCCGCGACGGAGGTAAGACATGAGTCTCCTCCAACTAGCCGGTATCCAAACATTTATCGAACAGTTCCACATCCTGGAGGGTGTCGATCTCGAGGTAGCGGAGGGAGAGATCGTCGCACTCCTTGGCAGGAACGGAGCCGGGAAGACCACCACCCTCCGCACGATCCTCGGTTTGAACCCGGCAAGGTCGGGATCTGTCGTCTTCGATGGCGACGACATCACCGCCCGCCGCAGCTTTGACATCGCGGCAATGGGTATCGGCTACGTGCCAGAACACCGGGCGATCTTCGCCGACCTCAGCGTCGAAGAAAACCTCCGGATCGCCGAACGGAAACCCGGCGACCTTGCCAGGAAGGAAGAGTTCATCTTCGGACTCTTCCCCGACCTGAAGCGGCTGATCAGATTGCCGGGCACAAACCTGTCCGGCGGCCAGCAGCAGATGCTCGCTGTCGCCCGGGCTCTTGTCGCCGACAATCGCCTGCTACTGATCGACGAGCCGAGCGAAGGCCTGGCACCGGTGATCATCGAGCAGATGATGGAGGCCATCCGCCAACTCTCGAGCGAATCGACTGTGCTCCTCGTCGAGCAGAACTTCATAGTCGCCAGCCGGCTGGCGCAGAGATATGTGATCGTCGAGGAGGGTCGCTCGGTGAAGACCGGATCCATCGCCGACCTGGTCGACGATGACGAGACGATTCGGCGCTACCTGGGGACGGGATCATGACGACCGACACCAAACCCGCCCCCGAAACGATGTCGAAGCAGGCGCGACGCGCCGAATGGCTGCGGGAGAATCGAACCCGGCTCTCTGTGATCGCCGCCCTCGTGTTCATCCTGCTGGCGGCACTGATGGGTCTGGAGCCCGAGGACCGATTCGCCACCATCATGCAGGGTCTTTCCGTCGGTGCGTTGACCTTCCTGGTGGCGTCGGGACTCTCTCTGATCTTTGGTCTGATGGATGTGCTCAACCTGGCACATGGCGAAATCTTCATGCTTGGTGCCTACGTCGGCTGGACCATATACACCCGTTTTGATACCGCCCTCGATGTGGCGGTGCCGCTGCTACTGGTGGCTGCACCGTTCACCCTGATGCCTCTGTGGCGACGACTGGCGGAGAAGATCAGACAACTGGATGTCAACTGGCATGGCGCCTTGTGGGTGGTTGCGCTGGCGGTTGCCTACGTCGCCTGGTTCCTGGTGTTCGCCAGAAGCCGTGCCGATGCCCCGGACTCCGGCGCCAGCGGCTTTGTTATCACCATCGTTACTCTCGTCTTCGCAACGGGTTTGGCCGCACTGCTCTGGCGGTGGCGACATCACCGATCCGTCGGAGAGACGGCCGGCGAGATGAAGCTCACCGCATGGAGCTTCTTCATCGTCGGGCTCGGAGCTGCAGTAGTTGCGGTCACGAAGTTCCCGCTGGTTATCTGGGACGCGGAGGACTTCGCCAAGAGCCCGAGCAACTTCTCGGTTCAGATCGACCTGGGTCAATTGGCGCCACTCCCGCCCGATACCTTTGGTTGGCCGACTCTGATGGCGTTTGCCGTACTGCTTGCGGGGGGTGCGTTGATTGCTCTCGGCCTGTCGTGTTTCCGGACCCACGCCGGCGAGTTGATCGCTTTGACCGGACGGCACTGGGCTGCGTTCGGGGGGATGCTCGCAGCGGCAATGGTGCTCCACCTGGGGAAGGTGTCTATCAACGAGTGGATCTTCGGGCTGAGCACAACGTGGCGTTTCTTCCTCGCCATGGCCGTCGCGACCGGTGTCGGTGCCGCCGTCGGAGCGTTCATCGAGGTGGTACTCATCCGGCCGCTCTACGACCGCCCGATCTACCAGCTCATGATTACGCTCGGCGTCGGGTTCATCCTCATCGAACTGGTGCGCGAAGTCTGGGGTCGTCCCGAGTTCACGATGGCCCGGCCCGCCGCCTTCAACGGAACCGGAGAAGGATGCCCCGGCGAGGGCCTCGGAGGCTTCTTCAGCGGATGCTCCACCGTCGAAGTGTTCGGAAGCCGGCTTCGGGTCTACAACGAGGGCTTCATCGTCCTCGTCGGAATTCTCGTGTTGATTGGTGTGACCCTTCTCCTGAAACGTACCCGGATCGGGATGGTGATCAGAGCGGGTGTGCAGGATCCCGAGATGGTCCAGGCCCTCGGAATCAACGTCCGAAGGGTATTCACTCTCGTTTTCGCCATGGGCTCCGGGCTGGCTGCATTGGGTGGCGTGCTTGCGGCACCGTCCATCGGCCTCAGCACCGGCATGGGAGCGGTGTTCCTCCTCGGTGCGATTGTTGCCCTTGCCGTCGGCGGCCTCACCAGCTTCCCCGGCGCAGCCGCCGGTGCGGTACTCGTCGGGCTGCTGCAGCAGATCATCATCCGATATGGACAAACCGGTATCTCGGTGCCGTTCCTCGATGAACCGTTCAAACCATCTCCGACCGTCGTCCCCGCTGCGGCGATCCTGCTCATGGTGGTCGTTTTGCTCGTCTTGCCATCCGGTCTTTTCGGAAGGAGTGAGCGATGACTGCTCCAACGATGACCGATCGCACGGGTCTCACCGGCTGGCTGCAGCGTCGGCGCGGCGTGCTGATCACGGCCGCCCTGCTTGTGGCCTTTCCGTTCATCATCTCCATTGTGGTCGACGGCCAGGGCCTGGCGGCGGTGTGGTCGAATGAACAGGGCAACGCACGGTTCCTTCAGGGCCTGGCGATCGAGGTGTTCATCCTCGCCCTGTACGCCCTCAGCTACGACTTGATCCTGGGTGTGACCGGGTTGCTTTCGTTCGGCCACGCCATGTTCTTTGCCGTAGGCGCTTACGTCGTCTTGATCGCTGCCCTGTTGCAGGCGTTCCTGTTTGCGATCGTGCTGCCCCGGGTAAAGGGGATCACTTTCGCCCTGGTAACGCTCGGGTTTGCTTCGGTGTTCTGGATCGTGATTCAGTCGAGCGATCTTCAGGAGTGGGCGGGCGCCGAAATTGGCCTGCAGGGTGTTGAAGCGCCGGTGTGGTTCCTCGACACTACGAACCATCGCTTTGCCTTCTACCTGGTGTCGCTGGCGATCCTCCTCGGGGTCTTCGTCCTCTATCAACGCATAATCGACGCCCCAGCGGGGAAGGTCTTTGCCTCCATCCGGGAGAACGAGGACAGGTCGCTGATGCTGGGCTACAACACGTTCTGGTTCAAGCTGATGGTGCTGGTGGTCGCCTCCATCACCGCAGCGCTTGCCGGAGCAATGCATACGATGCATCAACCGATTGTGACCCCAAACGTTGCAAGCTTGGCCTTTACCGTAACGGCGCTGTTGATCATCCTCATCGGAGGTGTTGGCACGCTGACCGGGGCCCTGGTGGGAGCTGCCGTCTACCGGTTGCTCCAGTTCTACCTCGACCGATGGTACGGGGCGGCATCAGAGTTGCTCATCGGTTTGGCCTACGTGTTGCTGGTGCTGTATCTCCCCTATGGCATTGTCGGAACCTGGCGAGCCAGGTCATTGCGGATCAAAGAGGGTCGTGACCGTCTACTGCAGATGGTTACGGGTGCAAGCAAGGAGACCTCGAGTCCGGAGGAGTGATCGGAGATCGGAATGGCGCGCCCAGTACCCGCATTCGACTGGATCGGCCACCACGCCGATCTCTCACCGGACGCCGTCGCCCTCATCGATGACGGCCGAGCCCTGACTCTCACCTACGCCCAACTCGAGGACCAGAGCCGACGTCTCGCCGCCTGGATGGCCGCCAATGGGGTGGAAGCAGGCGACCGGGTTGCGTTCCTTGCCGGCAACACCACGGACACGTTCGAAGCACTGTTTGCCTGCGCCAAGCTCACGGCGATCCTCGTGCCACTCAACTGGCGGCTTGCGGTCCCGGAACTGGAGTTCATAGTCAACGACTGTCGACCGCAGCTACTCATCTTCGAGGACCAGTTCGCTGTCGCCGCAAACCAGCTCGATGTTGCCGTAAAACTGCAACTCGGCGACGAATACGCAGCCGCCAAGGCGGCAGCGCGGCCGGGGGCGGTCGGAGAGGTGACGGCGACCCACGACGACGCCTGGGCGATCCTCTACACATCCGGAACTACCGGCCACCCCAAGGGCGCCATCTGCACCCACGGCATGTTCTTCTGGAATGCAATCAACATCGGGCACGCCGTCGGTCTCACGTCGAAGTCGACCAACCTCAATGTGCTGCCGACGTTCCATTCGGGCGGGCTCAACCTGTATACGACCCCGTGCCTCCACCTGGGTGGTCGGTCCATCAACATGGCGGACTTCGACCCGGGCAAGGTGCTGACGTATCTCGAGAGTGGGGAGGTCACCCACTTTTTCGGGGTTCCCGCCATTTATCAGTTCCTCGCCGAGCATCCTGGCTGGGAGACGGCCGATCTGTCTCTGGTCGAATCGTGGGCTTGCGGCGGTGCCCCCATGCCGGTGGCGCTCCTCCAGCGCTACGCCGACCGTGGGGTGGTAATCCGGCAGGGCATGGGACTCACCGAGACGAGCCCAACGGTCTTTCTCACCGATGAGGCGCACGCCATCTCGAAGGTCGGGTCGGTGGGCAAGCCCGCTCTCCACACCGAAATTCGGGTTGTCGATGACGACGGGAACGACGTTGCCGTCGACTCGGTCGGAGAGTTGTGGGTGCGCGGGCCCAACGTAACTCCGGGCTATTGGGAGCGGCCCGAGGCCAATGAGGAATCGTTTACTGAGGGCTGGCTTCACACCGGCGACGCCGCCCGCATCGACATCGATGGCTACGTGTACATCGTCGACCGTTGGAAGGACATGTACATCTCGGGGGGAGAGAATGTATATCCCGCTGAGGTGGAGCAGGTCCTGTTCCACCACCCCAACGTCCTCGATGTGGCGGTCATCGGCATCGCGGACGACCGCTGGGGCGAGGTGGGCGTGGCCGTCGTTGTGCCGCGTGATCCCGGAGTCTTTGATGATGAAGAGTTGCTGGCATTCTGCGAAGAGAAGCTGGCCCGGTACAAGATTCCGAAACAAGTGCGTACCCTCGGCGAGCTGCCCAGGAACGCCGCCGGAAAGGTGCTGAAGCGGTCTCTGCGGGAGGATCTGGAGTGAGTGCGATCCTCGGTAACGGCAAGGCAGAATCGGTGAAGGGGCGCTCGCCTGCGGACATCTATGCGGTGGTGGACAATGTCAGATTGCACCGGCTGCGACCCACCCACGACGAGCAATATCCGGTGCCCGTAGTGTTGGTTCCGTCGCTATTGAGCAAGTGGTACGTATTCGACCTGCACCAGGCCAGGACCATGGCCGGCTTCCTCCGTGACCACCAGTACGACGTCTGGGTGGTCGACTGGGGCAAACCGCGGAAACGTCGCCCCACACCCGGGTTCGAGAACTACGTTGACGACTATCTGGCGGCGGCCATCGATGACATCACGGGAGCCGTCGGACTGGACCGGGTCAGCATTCTCGGGTACTCGCTCGGCGGAGTGATCTCCACCATGTTCACGGCCCTGTACCCGGAGCGGGTAACCAACCTCATCACCTTGACGACTCCGATCGACTTTCACCGCACAGGGGCGACCGCCACCTGGGCTCGCTATTTCCCGGTGAACCCGCTCGTCGACTTCTGGGGCAACGTCCCCGGCTGGTGGTTTCGCTTTGCGTTCATGACGGCGGGGATTCCCCGCTTGCCTTCCTTGATTAAGGCGCTGGTGGGCGACATTGGGACCAAGGAGGAGCGGCAAGTAGCCAAAGCAGTGCGCCGCTGGATCAACGACGGCGTACCAGTCGCGGGAGAGATGTATCGCACGCTGGTGCGTGATTGTTACAAGCACAACATGTTGATCCGAAACACGTTGCATGTCGGGGGAAGAGTCGTGACGTTGAGCGACATCGACTCGGCTTTGCTGACGATCACGGCGAAAGAGGACCACCTTTGCCCGCCGGGGGCCGCGGAGGCCCTCAACCGCGCCGTATCAAGCTTTGACGAGACCTCCATCGAAGTACCGGGAGGGCATCTTGGAGCGGTGATCGGCCCCAAGGCCCATCACCTGTTGTGGACACGTATCGCCGACTGGCTGGAACCGCGTTCCGGCCACCACCCGAGCGACTGGTATGGGGAGGGCACCGCATGAGCAACGAATCCGGCGACCAGGTGGATCCGCTGGCCATGGCCCGGGGTATCGCAGACCGCGCCTACGAATCGGCGTCGACCTTTGTTGACGATGTTGTCGGCACCGAGGCGTTTTCTGCGACCTTCGCCAAGGGGTTTCAGGCGGCCGCGGCGACCACGTCGGCGCTGCGCCGTCGGGTCAATTCGGTCGGTGAGTTTGCCTCGGAATGGCTCAACATCCCCACCCGGCGCCAGATGATCGATCTGGCTCGCCGCCTCAACCACCTCGAGCTTGCGGTGGACGACGTTGATGCCAAGACGGCGGAGGTGTTGCGGCTCCTTGCGGAAGAAGCAGATGATGACTGACACCGTGGGCGAACGGGTCTTTCGCAGAGCAGGCAAGACGTGGCGGGCGACCACAAGACCATTCCGTACCTGGCGGGCTGTGGGCGACTCCTTTGATCTCCCCGTCGGCCTGACCCCGCGGGAGCAAGTCTGGGCGCTGAACAAGACGAGGCTATATCGGTACGCGCCCCGGGTTCCACCGGACGAGCGCCACCGCGTTCCGCTTCTGCTGGTTTTCGCTGCCATCAACCGCCCGTTTCTCCTCGACATGCGGCCGGGCAACAGCTTCGTGGAGTTCATGCTGGACGAGGGTTTCGACGTCTACTTGCTGGACTGGGGCGAACCCGGCCCCGAAGACGCCGAGATGCGGCTCGACGACTACGGAGCCGAATACCTGCCCCGAGCAGTGCGCCGGGTGCTGGCCGACTCCGGTGCAGAGGAACTCAGCATCCTCGGATACTGCCTGGGCAGCCTTGTTGCGTTGCTATACGCAGCCCTCGAGAACGATGGACCGTTGCGAAACCTGATCTTGCTGACCCCGCCGGTCGACACGTCCCACAAAGAGGACAGTCTGCTCAGCTCCTGGCTCGACGAGCGCTGGTTCGATGTTGAGCGATTTGCGGCCAATCTCGATGGGTTGCTGTCGAGTTCCGTGATCGAGAACGGCGGCAAGATGCTCAAGGCGGTTGCGAACTACGTCGGCGCCTACGTCAGCCTGTGGGACCGAATCGATGACCCCGAGGCGGTGCGCAATTGGCAGGCAATGCACCGCTGGGTGCATGACGGGGTGCCGTTGCCGGCCGAGGTGTTCCGCCAGTGGGTGGCCGATTACCTGTGGAGCAATGCGTTGGTCTCGGGCCGCCATGTGGTCAGAGGGGAGCCGGTACGGCTGAGTGATATCGAGGTGCCGATCCTCAATGTGTTGGCGAAGTTCGATCACATCGTCCCGAACGGCCAATCCCTTCCTGTAGCGGATCTGGTGGGCAGCGACGATGTCCAGACCGAGATTCTCACCGCCGGGCACGTCGGCATCATGGCCGGTCACAAGGCCCGCCACGTGCTTTGGCCGACGCTGGCGGCCTGGTTGGCCGAGCGGTCGGGGGACAGCGGGTGACATCGCTCGTCAAGACCCAGCGCTCGGGAGCAGTTGTCAAGGTGGTCTTGAACCGGCCGCAACGTCACAACAGCCTTGTCCCCGAATTGCTGGAGGAACTGCGCGGGAGCCTCACCGCCGTTGCTTCCGACTCGACAGTACGCACGGTCGTGTTGGCTGCCGAGGGTCGATCGTTCTCAATGGGGGGCGATGTCAAGGGCTTCTTCTCAGCCCCTGATCTGCCCGCCTACGCCTCCCGAACCGTCGGTCTACTCAACGATGTCATCCTCGAGATGTTGCGATTGCCCCAACCGATTGTGGCTGCCGTGCACGGATCGGTTACCGGAGGGTCCCTGGGGCTGGTGCTGGGCGCCGACCTGGTACTCGTTTCCCCCAATGTCACCTTTACTCCCTGGTATTCGGTCGTCGGATTCTCGCCGGACGGAGGCTGGACGGCGATGCTCCCCGAGCTGATCGGTGCCAAGCGAACGGCAGCTCTGATCTTCGAGAACGGGTCGATATCGGCTTCTGAGGCGGTCGACTGGGGACTCGCTACGGAGATAGTCCCCGGCGGTGAGATCGAAGAGCGAGCCGCGACTCTGGCCATGGAGATCGCATCGATGAAACCCGGGGCGATCTCAGGTGCCAAGCGCCTGCTGGCCGCCGACATCGCAGCCATCGCCGCCCGGTTGGAGGCCGAACGCACCGCGTTCCTCGAGCAGGTCGTTACCGCCGAGGCCCGCAAAGGTATGGCGGCGTTTCTCGGGAGGTCGCGGTGACTGCGTGCCGCAAAGCGGCACGTTGGCAGTTGCCTTTGGCAACTGCGGCGGGTGGTTTGATTTCCGTGCTGCCGGGGGTGTGTGCGTGTGGCAGGGCGGCACGTTGGCAGTTGCCTTTGGTGACTGCGGCGGGTGGTTTGATTTCCGTGCTGCCGGGGGTGTGTGCGTGTGGCAGGGCGGCACGTTGGCAGTTGCCTTTGG
>CAMYKI010000058.1 GCA_947258985.1 uncultured Acidimicrobiaceae bacterium | reverse complement strand
TCGGGCTGTTCGCCCGTTAAAGAGGCACGCGAGCTGGGTTTAGAACGTCGTGAGACAGTTCGGTCCCTATCCGTCGCGGGCGCAGGAGATTTGAGGAGAGTTGTCCCTAGTACGAGAGGACCGGGATGAACGTACCTCTGGTGTGCCAGTTGTTCTGCCAAGAGCACGGCTGGTTTGCTACGTACGGAACGGATAAGCGCTGAAGGCATCTAAGCGCGAAGCCGCCTCCAAGATGAGATCTCCCACCGGATTAACCGGGTAAGACCCCTGGTCAGAACACCAGGTTGATAGGCCGGAAGTAGAAGTACAGCAATGTATGTAGCTGACCGGTACTAATAGGTCGAGGGCTTGAATTTGAATACCGCGACGATCGTGCTCGCTATGGAGTGCTCAAGGAGTACTCAAGAGGTTTCGGTGGCCATGGCGACAGGGTTCCACCCGTTCCCATTCCGAACACGGAAGTTAAGCCTGTCAGCGCCGATGGTACTTGGGCCGAAGGGCCCCGGGAGAGTAGGACGCCGCCGAACATAATTAGAGTGGAGCCGCCCCATTTGGGGCGGCTCTGTTCGTTTGGGATTCAGAAGAAGGTTTGCGTGAGCGAGTCCAAAGATCGCAGAAGACAACCGCAGCGCGGCAAGTCGAGCTACAAGAAGGGCGGCAAGCCGAGCGGCTCTTCCGGTGGCGGTAAGGGTCGCAGCAGCTCGCGAGGTGGTTCCTCCGGTGGCGGTAAGTCGAGCTACAACAAGGGCGGCAAATCGAGCGGCTCATCTGGTGCCGGCAAGGGCCGCGGTGGCTCGCGGGGTGGTTCCTCGGGCACGGGTAGAGGCGACGGGAGATCCAGGAGTACCGGCAAATCTGCGCGGGACCCCAAACAAGGTCGCGGGCGCGATCGGGGAGACTTTGACGACTCCAAAGCGAAGAAGCTTCCGGCGGGTGCAGAGGGACTGCCGCGTCACGTAGTCGAGTCGCTGATGAGGGTAACTCCGGCGAGCCGACAGAACGCTGCCCTAGCCGCTCTGGCGGCAGCAGCTGAAGCATTCTCCGAAGGCCAGTACCACGTAGCAGTGCGCAAGGCAGAGCATGCAAAGGATCTTGCGTCCCGCGACGCAACGATAAGGGAGATTCTCGGTATTTCGGCCTATCGCGTCGGAGACTGGCAGAAGGCCCTGCGGGAATTGCGGACGTACCGCAGGCTCAGTGGGGAGACGACCCACATGCCGGTCGAGATGGATGCTCTGCGGGCTCTCGAGCGGCCGGATGACGTCGCCGCAGTGTGGGACGAGTTCCGCAAGCTGGGTGGGGGCCCTGCAGTGAAGAAGGAAGCCAGAGTCGTGTACGCATCGCATCTCATCGATATCGGCGATCTCGAGACTGCCGCGGAACTCGCCGGATCTCCACCGAAAGTCGCCGACCCCTGGCCGGAGGATCTACGCCTGTGGTATGTCGCCGCCCGCATCGCTGCTCTCCAAGGCGACAAGTTGAACGCCCGCCGCTTCGCCGACAACATCCTTCTCGCCGACCCGTCATTCCCCGGTCTCGATGAACTGGATCGATTGATCGACGCCGGCTGATACCGCGTCTGTCGCGTTTGTGTCGGACCCCATCGATACCTTGGGAATCCACCGCACTTCCCTGGCAGAGCAGGGAGCTGCAGATGGATATGAACGCTGTCGTCCTTCTTGGAAAACTCGCCGCCCCGGTGGAACTGCGGGAATTTGAGTCCGGTTCCAGCCTGGCCCGAGCCCTCATCACCGTGCGGTCCAACACCCCGCGGCGTCGCGTGGATGTTGTCCCCGTCACGCTGTGGGATCCAGAACCCGATAGTGACGTGTTGTCCGCCGCCGTAGGGGAGCCACTGTTTGCAGTTGGCACGGTACAACGGAGGTTTTGGACCGCTGCGGAAGGACGGTGTAGTCGCCTCGAAGTCGTCGCCATTCACATCGAGTCAGCGCGCACAATTGAATACGAACCGCCGGCGGATCAGGGCTCAGAATCGAACGGTGTCCCCGTCGATTAGGGTTCCCCGATGCGCAGAGTCTCCATTGCTTCCGCCTCCCAGTTGGCCGCCGATGCCGGATCGATTGTTGCCGACGTCGGTGGCAACGCTGTTGACGCCGCTGTGGGCGCATCGATCTGCTCCATGGTCACGGACCCGGGGATCATTGCCCCCGGCTCGGGCGGGTTTATCACTATCTGGCCTGCGGGTGAAGACCCCATCGTCATCGATGCCTACGCGGAGATGCCGGGACGGGGTCTCCCTCCTGAGCGGTTCGGTCGGGGTGGGCGCGAGATCGTGATGACCTACGGTGGGCAGACCTCGACGATCGTTGGTTACGGTGCAGTCGCTACACCGGGGGCCTTTGCCGGTTTGCGTCTTGCCTGGGAACGATACGGCGACGCACCGTGGGAGGAGCTGTTCGGCCCGGCGATCGCCGCAGTCGAGAACGGCTTTCCGCTCTCCGCCGCAGCAGCCGAATACCTCGGACACTCTCACGAGCTGGTCTTCGGTTGGGATCCGCCGAGCTATGACGTCATCCACCACGAGAATGGCCGACACCTTTCTGCGGGCGACACAGTCATCATCCCGGACCTACCGGAGACCCTCCGTCAGCTGGCGGAGGAAGGTGTTGGGGCTCTCTACGGTGGCGATCTCGGAGCCCGTATCGCAGCTGCTGTTGCTGAACAGGAAGGCGTACTCACCCTTCGCGACCTGGCTGAATACGAAGCCATCGTTCGCAAGCCCATAACAGTTGACGTAGACGACTGGTCGATAGCGACCAACGCTCCGCCCGCCGTTGGGGGAGCAACGATGGCCGCCATGCTGCTGCTGATGGACAGCGAGGGCTTCGACAAGTGGGAGGCCGAGGACGTTGCTCGACTCGTTTCGGTTCAGGACGCCGTGCTCGCCTTTCGCCGCAATTGGCTCGACGAGCTCCACGACCGCGGCGTGGAGGCTGCCAGGCTTCTCGACTTGGCCGGACGTGGGGATCTGGATGGGGTGTCCGGCTCCTCGGCCACTATTCACACATCGACGGCAGACTCCGATGGCCTGGGTTGCTCCATAACGATCTCCGCAGGCTATGGCTCTGGCGCCATGGTCGCCGGCACCGGCATGTGGCTCAACAACTCGCTTGGAGAAATGGAACTCCACCCCGGGGGCTTCCACGGTGTCGAGCCGGGGGTACGGCTCGTGTCGAATATGGCACCGACAGTGGCCAGATCTCGCCACGGTGCGGTGCTCGCCATCGGTTCCCCCGGCGCAGATCGCATCACCACGGCCGTCAGCAGCACCCTGGTCAACTTCATGCATCTGGGGATGTCCCTGAGCGACTCCATAGATCACGCCAGGCTCCACACGGAGGTATTCGACGGGACCCCGACGGTGTCCTATGAACCCGGTATCGACGTTGCCGACGTTGCAGGCTTCGATCTACGTCGGTTCCCCGACCTGTCGATGTATTTCGGGGGCGTGCAAGCATCGCTATGGGATCCTCTTGCCGGCTTCTTCGAATACGCAGATCCACGACGCACCGGTGGCGTTGCCCACGGCGGCTGAGGAGGACGAGTGCTCGAGGACCCTGCCGATATCATCCGTATTGTTTCGGACCCGCTGCGTCTGAGCCTTCTGGGTCGTGCGGCTGAAGGCACACTGAGCATCGACGAGATCGCCGACAATCTGGACGTTCCCAAGAGGAAGGTCGCGGAGGCCCTGGGCAAGCTGCGCGCTGCCGGTTTGATCGATGCTGAGATGCGGCTGGTCGCCTCCCGGCTGAGGGGCATCGCGGCGACGCTGCCGACGGCGGAAGAGGCTGATGGGCGCATCACCGAAGGACCCTGGTCGGACGAGGAACGAGTTGTGTTGCGCCGGTTCTTCTCAGGAACTCGTCTGAAGGAGATTCCGACCGGCACGCAAAAGCGATTGCTTGTGTTGGAGCGGCTTGTCCAGGAATTTGAACCCGGGCTGCGGTACCAGGAACAGGACGTCAATTTCAGGCTGCAACTGTTCCACCCCGACTATGCAGCCCTCAGGAGATATATGATTGACGAAGGGCTAATGACCCGAGCAGAAGGCGTCTACTGGCGCACCGGGGGCCGTTTCGCCACAGGGGACGCCGGGTGATCGGGCCGCCCCTCCCGGCAGGAGATGCGGTGCTGCGTAGGTTTGTGGTCGGCGATAGAGACAGCATCGTTGAAGAGGCTGACAACCGTGCCATATGGCGCAACCTCACTCACCGCTTCCCCCACCCCTACACAGTGGCCGATGCCGATTGGTGGATCGCTCATTGCGCCGAACAGGATCCGCCGGGCGATCTGGCGATCGAGGTGGACGGGAGGGCAATCGGGTCCTGCGGCATAGAGGTTGGCCAGGGGATAGGTCAACGCACCGGGCACATCGGCTATTGGATCGGAGAACGGTACTGGGGCCGAGGAATCGGTACCGCCGTTGTGCAGGCACTCATTGTCTACGCCTGGGCGACGTTCGACGTCGACCGGCTCCAAGCGGAGGTCTTTGCGGGGAACGCGGCCAGCGCTCGGGTCCTCCAGAAGAATGGCTTTCATCTCGAGGGAACGAGGCACAAGGCCATATTCAAGGACGGGCGCCTCATCGACGAGTGGATGTACGTGCTGTTCCGGTCGGAGTCTCCCCGGGGATGAGTAGTTCCGGCCCATACTCGTTTGCCCTGAGACCAAAATGGATTGCCGGGCACGTCATCGTGATCGTCGCGGTCGTGGTCTTTGTCGCCATGGGGATGTGGCAGCTGAGGCGACTCTCGGATCGGCAAGATTTCAACGAGCGTCTCACGAGCCGGACGACCGAAGCCGAGATTCCGATCGTCGAAGCGCTGGAGCGTTACGGCCCCTCACAGGAGTCCCTGGAACTTCGGGTGGTAACAGCTACCGGCACATACGCTCCGCAGGAAGAGACCATTCTGCTTGCCCGGTCGTACAACGGCGTTTCCGGGCATCATGTCGTTACTCCTCTCTATCTCGGGGGCGGCCGGGCGATCATGGTGGACAGAGGGTGGGTCCCGATTGATCTCGATCAGCCTGGTCTAGAGGAGTTTGCGCCGCCCCGCGGCCAGGTCGTCGTCACTGGAGCGCTGCGCAAGACGGAGGTGCGCGCCTCGTTCGGCGCCGCTATTCCTGCAGACGGGTTCGTTACCCGGGTGCCCCGCGTCGACGTCGAGCGACTAGATCGTCAGGTCGAGGCCGATCTGCTCCCCGTCTACGTGCAACTCCTGAAGCAGAACCCGGCACAGACGGGGGACCTACCGAGGTTGGTGCCACTGCCGGAACCCTCCGAGGGTTCGCACCGCGGCTATGCCGTCCAGTGGTTTCTCTTTGCCGGGGTAGCGGCCATCGGGTACCCGATTCTCCTCAGACGCACCGCCCGGGCTGAGTGAGGTGCTCCGGCTAGCTCTGCGATTCCTTCCAGGCCTTCTTCCGCGCCTTGAGATCACCAAGGTCGTCGAGAGATGTCACATCGACGATCGAAGGCCAGGTGGGCAGATACGCCTCGTAGCCTTCTGGTCTCACGCCAAATCGCTCTGCGAGAACGCCTATGTAGATGCGGGCCTTGTATTCGCCAAAGCCGGGCATCGCCAACATGCGCTCCGCCAGTTCGTCGGCGGTGTCGACTCCCTCCCAAAGGCCACTCACCGACCCCGAATATTCCGTGGCGATGTGGTCGCACACGGCCTGCACTCGCTTGGCCATCGAACCTGGAAACCGATGAAGCGCCGGCTTCTCTTTGAAGATGGCCTCGAGCGTCTCCGGGTCCATCCCGGCGATCTCGCCGGCATCGAGATCTCGACCCAACCTTGTGCGAAGTACGAGCGGGCTGTGAAAAGCCTTCTCCGTAGGTATCTGTTGGTGGAGCACCAAACCAATCAGCAATCCGAGGGGATCCTCTGCGATGAACGCGTTGGCCTCCGGCTCGTTGGTCAAATACAGCTCTGCCGGTCGATCCATCATCACTCCCAATCTGCGTTGCGCCAAGATCCTATGCTGCCGGTGCAGCGGACCCTAGGAGCGTAGATGACGGAACGGATCTACTCGACGGCGGCATACGAGCGCAGCATGGACGCAACGGTTGTGCGGACGGAGGTCGACGACAATCGCATCCTGCTCGACCGGACGGTCTTTTACCCCGGTGGCGGCGGCCAACCCCACGATGTTGGGGAGCTTTGGATCGGGGACGATCGACTCGAGGTGGTGCGGATTACCGCTGATCGAGACGGTGTGTGGCACTGGCTGGAAGGCGGAATGCCCGGGGCGGGGGCTACGGTTCGGGGCAACCTCGACTGGGACCGCCGGTACCGGATGATGCGCACCCACACTGCAATGCACGCCATGTGCGGAGTGATTTGGCGCCGCTACCAGGTGCCGGTCACAGGTGGAAACATGGAAGCGGGGGAGGGGAGGCTTGACTTCGAGCTGCCCGATTGGAATTCCGAGGACAAGCCGACGGTGGAGGCAGAGCTCAACGAGGAGTTGGCGAACCGTCTTCCGGTGGAGGTTTCGTTCTTGCCCCGTACCGAGGCCGACCAGGATCCTTCTCTGATACGTACGAAAGTGAGTCTGTTACCCGCCGATCTAGCGGAAGTCCGCGTGATCGACATTGTGGGCCTCGACAGGCAAGCGGACGGCGGCACCCACGTTGATTCGACCGGTGAGGTGGGGACCATCAGCCTGGCGACCGTCAAGTCGAAAGGCCGCGGCTTCCGCAGGTTCCGTTTCACGCTCGATAGCTAGCAGTCATCAAATGACGGTATGGCGACAGTTCGGGTAGCAGCAGTCTGCAGGGAACGTTGTTAGGGAACTGACTCAAAAAGAGGTTCTCCGATGAAACGTTCCTTGAGGCGGCGCGGCACCATCCTCGTTGCGGCAACCGCATTGGCTGCTGCTGGCTGTGCTGGTGGGTCCGGTCACGCCTCCGACCAGACCGCAGGGCCTGAGGAGGCGGCGACCACCGAACAGCAGGGTCACCCGGTGCCTACCGACTCGTTCGAAATGTTCACGGGGGCAACGGCGACGCTCGCGGACTATGCGGGCAGGCCGTTGGTTGTGAATTTCTGGGCATCGTGGTGTCCGTCGTGTGTCGCCGAGATGTCTGCGGCGTTCCTTCCCGCTCAGCGGGAGCTAGGGGAGCAGGTCGACTTCCTCGGCGTCAATATCCAGGATGAGCGGCAGAAGGCGCTCGAATTGGTGGCGGAAACCGGGGTTCTCTTCGATCTCGCAGAAGACACTGATGGAGCTCTGTACAGAGCGCTTGGCGGTCTGGGAATGCCGTTCACAGTGCTGGTATCGGCCGACGGCCTGGTCGTTGACGTCCACAACGGCCCGTTGACTGAGAGTCAGCTGGTCGACAAAATCGCCGAGGTGCTCCTCTCGTGATTGAGGCGCCGATCGCCCTCGCCTTCGCCGCCGGGATGGTTGCGACCGTCAACCCGTGCGGTTTTGCAATGCTGCCGGCATATCTGTCCTATTTCATGGGTGTGGACTCCGGGGAAGACAAGTCGACGGCCGCGGCGTTGCGGGCGGCGCTCATCATCGGAGCGATCGTGTCGCTTGGCTTCCTCGCGGTCTTCGGGTTCACGGGGACCCTCATTACCGCTGGTTTCCGATCCATCATCGATTGGATTCCCTGGGTTGCTCTAGTCATCGGGTTTGCGGTGATTGCCCTGGGCGTCGCGCTGCTGCGCGGGTTTGACCTCAACGTGAGCCTCCTGAAGGCAGGGCGGGCACGGAAGGGGCGGGACTTCCGATCCGTGTTCGTCTTTGGTGTCTCGTATGCAGTAGCTTCGCTGTCGTGCACTCTCCCGGTCTTTCTCACCGTGGTCGCCGGACAGGTGACGACCGGCAACCTGATTTCTGGCGTCGCTACGTTCCTGGCTTATGGTCTGGGCATGGCGCTCGTCCTGGTAGCGCTCACCGTGGCACTTGCACTGGGCAAGTCGTCGATTGTGGCTCGCTTCCGGTCGGTGATGAGGCACGTCAATACGATTTCGGGTGTGATTCTCATTGCGGCGGGGACCTACATCGTTTGGTTTTGGGGGACCACCCTGGCGTCGGGTGCAAGCAGCCTCGACTCCGGTGCGTTCCGATTCATCGAGAATCTGTCGCAGACTGCTCTCAACTTCGTGAACGACAACACCGTACTTGTGGCGCTGGCACTAGCGGTTCTGGTTGCGGGCGCCCTCGTCGTTGTGGTGCGTAGCCGGAACTACTCTGCTCAGACCAAGGAGGAGGCTATCCCGCGTCGGTCCGCAGACGTCACATGATGCGCGCCGATTCCGTCTCGACGGTCTCCCCGATCGAGCAGAAGCGAGCTCTGGCGGCCATAGCTGCAAGCCAGTTGCTCGTGCTGACTCTTTGGTTCTCGGCCTCAGCGGTAGCTCCCCAGCTGGAAGAACAGTGGGGGTTGACGTCTGGGGAAGCGACAGGTCTGACCCTTGCCGTTCAGATTGGCTTTGTTGTTGGCGCACTGTTGTCCGCCTTGCTCAGCATCGCCGACATCGTGCCGGCGCGGCGGCTGTTTGTTCTTGCGGGCATCGCCGGCGCCGGAGTGAACCTGGGCCTGCTTGTCATCGAGTCCGGGGACACTGTTCAAGCGTTCGGACTTCGCTTCCTCACCGGAGTTGCCCTGGCAGGTGTGTATCCGAGCGGGCTCAAGGTGATGGCCGGATGGTTCGAGCGCGGTCGAGGTATGGCTTTAGGTGTCCTGGTGGGCGCCTTGACGGTGGGGAGCGCCGGCCCGCATCTAATCAGAGGTATCGGTTTCGGTTGGCAGGGCGTAATCGCGGGCGCTTCAGTCCTCGCCCTTGCCGGAGTTACCGTCCTGGGCTTTCTCGTATCTGATGGGCCGTTTGAAACGTCTCCGGCTCGCTTCTCATGGAGACAGGTCGGCAGTGTGGTGGGCAACGAAGGCGTGCGTCTGTCCACATACGGCTATCTGGGCCATATGTGGGAGCTGTATGCGATGTGGACCTGGACCGCGGCCTTCTTTGCGGCGTCGGCTGCGAGGTCGGGAAGAGGCGAGGGTTGGGTGGCGACATCCACCTTTGCTGTGATCGCCATCGGCGGCGTGGGTGCTTGGATTGCGGGGGTGATTGCCGACCGACGTGGCCGAACGGTCGTTGCCGGGGGATCGATGGTGGTCTCGGGCAGTTGCGCGTTGGTCAGCCCGCTCGTCTTTGGCCTCAGCCCCTGGGTGGTTGTACCGGTCTTTCTGGTTTGGGGGACGACGGTGGTCTCGGACTCTGCGCAATTCTCCGCCATGGTGACCGAGACCGCCGACGCCGCATACCGCGGGACGGCGCTGACACTGCAGACGGCCGTTGGCTTCCTCCTGACGCTCGTGACTATTCGCGGCGTTCCGTTGCTCGCAGACGCATGGGGTTGGCGATGGGCATTCCCGCTCCTGGCGGTTGGCCCCGCCGTCGGAATCGCCGCAATGATCCGCCTCAAGCGATCCCCACACGCCCACAAGCTCGCCGGCGGCCTCGGATAGGGCCCAAACAGGCGGCACCGCTGGTCACGGCGGACACCGCACGGGTATCTCGAAGTGACCCCTGGGTTCCTGCGTAACTCACGCCGGGATACCGGCATGAGTTACGCAAGAAGCGGAGGGTGGTGGTGAAATCTGGGGGCTCGGGCGCTGTTCGTCGTGGCGGTGACAATTTCGGGGAAGAGGTGGTGTCGACATGACGTTGCAGTGAGCAGTCGAAGAGGACAAACATGGACACCGCCGAGTATCAGCATTTCGCCTGGCTCGCCCGATCGTTCGGGCGGACGGACTACCTACCGCTTGCTCCCGGTGATCTGGAGGCACTTGCCGCCGCTGGATCGTACGTCGACAAATACCCGGGAACCCACCTGTTCAAGGAAGGCGGAGAATCCACCGGTGCGTTCGTCGTCGAGCGCGGAGAGGTCGAGCTATACCGCACTCGAACGGTCGGTCGGCGGGTCGTCGGCAGGGTGCGATCCGGTGCTGTCATCGGCGATATCGCCATGTTCCAGGGCCATCCGTACATCTCTTCGGCGAAGGCGATTACCGCGGTTCGTGCGTTCCGTCTCGAAAGAAACAGGTTGTTGCCGCTGCTAATTGAGCGTCCGATCATTGCGATACGCTGGCTCGTAGCAGGCCTCAGCCAACTCGAGGCGACCCAGCAACGTGTCATTAGGCTGATGCACCGCACCGTGCGGGAACAGGTCGCAGAGGTTCTACTGGACGAAGCCGACCCATTCGGCGAGGTGCACCTCAGCCAGAGCAGTCTCGCCGATTTGCTGGGTGCCAGCAGGCAGTCGATCAATGAAGCCCTGGCTGCGATGCGCCATAGTGGGTCCATCGAAACCGGGTACCGGGTTGTCAGGGTCCTCGATGCCGACAAGCTTCGTTTTGTGGCCGGTCGCTCAGTCGATCCCTAGTGCGTGGACGTTCGGCTCGGAAGAACTGCGGCGGCCACGATCACCGAAGCGGTTGCCACGCCAAAGACGAGCGACTCGGCAAAGGCACCGCCGGACGGCAACAGGCTGGGCCCTCGCAATAGGTCCAATCCCATCAGGAGCGTGGTGGTCGCCAGCGCCACAATGATGCCAAACCTGGTCACGGCGAGCGGCGACTCGTTCGACTTCCAGAGCATCATCGGGGCGACTGCGACGATGAGAATTGGTGCGAGGTGATAGGTCGACTCGGGGCGCCAGAAGGCAGCCGCGACCCACACGATCGCGAGGCCCAGGGTTGCCAGTCTTGCCGTGCCGATCGGATATTCGGTGTCTGATGTCATATTGGTCTTCAAGCTCTACATCCCCGGCACGATCCACGAAATGTCCATTTCCCGACAATGTCGAGAAGGCCCTTGACGGCATGGGGTTGTAGTCGAGACAAGACGTCGAAAGCCGGAAGCCGATATGAGAATCAAGCTGTATCTACTTGGAGCCGCCGTCGCATTGATCGCCGCAGCGTGCGGCGGCTCGTCCGCCGACACCGCCGACGCCGCCGAGACGACGGGGGACACGACGACTTCCAGCCCGACGACGACAGTATCCGAGGTGTCGCCGGAACCGGCGATCGGTACTCTTCCCCAAGGAGCTTCAGCACTCGACGACCGCAATGCCCCCGAGTTTCCCCCGCCGCTGATAGACCCCGAAGAGATCATCTCCGGTGGGCCGCCGCCCTATGGGATACCGCCTATCGACGATCCGAGCTTCCTGGATGTGGTGGATGGACTCGAGAGGTTCGACGCAGCCGAGGCCGTGGTCGCCCTCGAGATCAACGGAGACGCCAGGGCCTATCCGGCCCAAATCATGATCTGGCACGAGATCGTCAACGACACCGTTGGTGGCGTACCCGTTTCTGTCACGTACTGCCCGTTGTGCAACTCGGCAGTGACGTATCGGCGAGAAGTCAAGGGCGTGGAGACAACGTTCGGCACGTCGGGGAGCCTCTTTGCGTCGGCTCTGGTTATGTACGACCGAGCCACCGAGAGCTTGTGGACACACTTCGATGGGAAGGCGGTCGTAGGGCTGCTGGCGGGCGAACAGCTAGAGGCGATTCCATCTCCTCTCATGGCCTGGGGTGACTTCGCCGAGGCCTATCCCACAGGTCGGGTCCTCAACCCGGAGGCAACAGGTTACAGCCGTTCATACGGCCGGAACCCCTACGTGGGTTACGACGATGAACAGTCCGAGCCGTTCCTTTTCACCGGCATCACCGATCCCAGAGCTGCGTCGAAGCTTCGAGTGGTCGGCGTCGAACTGGACGGCTCCGCAGCAGCCTTTTCGCTCGACGTGGTCTCCGGGGGACAGGCCAAGGCGACCAACGCGATGGTCGGCAACGATGACATAGCGATCTTCTGGAAGCCTGGCCAGGCGAGTGCGCTCGATCGCGAAGGCATCGGAGATGGACGCGATGTTGGTTCCGTGACGGTGTTCATACCGGCAGTCGACGGCGCCGACCTCACATTCACGGCGGTCGGCGATGAGTTCATCGACGACCAAACCGGCTCCACCTGGAATCTCGCAGGCGAGGCCGTTGCGGGCGAGCTGGCAGGAGCACAGCTCGAGCAGATTCCGCACCTGGACACGTTCTGGTTCGCCTGGGCCACGTATCGGCCGGGAACGGAACTCGTCGAACCGGCGGGCTGAGCACCGCACCGATGTCGCCCGTTATGGTGGACGGATGCCAAGCGAGACTGTGCCCCCTGCAGGGTATTTCGACGACGGTCTGTCCATATCGGACCCCGAAGTGGCCGCTGCCCTCAACGCGGAGAAGCTGCGCCAGCAGGATCAGATTGAGCTGATCGCGTCGGAAAACCTGGTTAGTCGAGCGACTCTCGAAGCGCTCGGTTCGGTGATTACCAACAAGACCGTCGAAGGCTATCCCGGTAGGAGGTACTACGGTGGCGCCGAACACGCCGACAGGATCGAGAACCTGGCCATCGAGCGCGCCCGGCGGCTCTTTCAGTGTGGCTATGCCAACGTTCAGCCCCATTCCGGGAGCCAGGCCAACCTGGCGGTCTACCTGGCAACGCTGCAACCGGGGGATACCGTCCTCAGCATGGACCTTTCTTCCGGAGGCCACCTCAGCCACGGTTCATCCGCAAACATATCGGGCAAGTGGATGAACACGGTCGGCTACGGCCTCGACCCCGATACCGGACGGATCGACATGGGCTCCGTTCGGCGGTTGGCTCTCGAACACCGGCCCAAGCTGGTTATCGCCGGTGGTTCCGCCTATCCGTTGACTATCGATTTCGCCGCGTTTCGCCGTATCGCCGACGAGGTGGACGCGACACTGCTGGTAGATATGGCGCATTTCGCCGGCCTTGTGGCGGGGGGCGTTCACCCATCTCCGATTCCGCATGCCCACGTGGTGACTGCAACTACCTACAAGAATCTCCGGGGCGCTCGCGGAGGGATCATCCTTGCGGGGGACGCCGAGTATGGAAAGCGATTCAATCGAGCCGTGTTCCCCGGCGTGCAAGGATCGGTGATCCTCAACGCGGTAGCTGCCAAAGCGGTTTGTTTCCGGGAGGCGATGCGCCCCGAGTTCGCCGAATATGCCTCTCGTGTACTCGAGAACGCGAGAGCATTGGCCGCAGCGCTGAATGCCCGGAATCTTGACGTAGTGGGCGGCGGCACCGACACCCCCATCGTCCTGTTGGACCTCAGGGACCTCGATCTAACGGGGGCCGCAGCCTCTGACGCGCTCGAAGCGGCCGGCCTGACGGCCAACAAGAATGGCGTTCCCGGCGATACCCAGCCGCCAACGATCACATCCGGTCTGCGATTCGGCAGCTCGGCGGGGACCGCAAGAGGGTTCCGCACGGCTCAGTTCGAACGGATCGGCCACATGATCGCCGACGTGCTCGAGGACATGTCGGGATCCACAGACCGCACTGAAGCTCTCCGCGCTGAGGTCGGCGAGATGTGCCGCGATCACCCTATCTATTGGTAGGTCGGGACTTCGAAGTCCTGTCGGACGTCGGTAGATTGGGATTACCAGCTATCGAGGATGCAATGGCAGACACCGCGCCCGCAATCGATGTAGACGGTATCTCGTACAGCTACGGCGACACTCTCGCCGTCCGTGGAGTCTCTCTTCAAGTAGAACCCGGCGAGATTTTCGGCCTGCTGGGACCCAACGGAGCAGGCAAGTCCACCACTGTGAAGATGCTGACCGGTCAGCTGCAGCCCTCCGCCGGAATGATCCGTGTTCTCGGCATGGATGGCTCCGGCGACAACGCCGAGATCCAGGCTCGGATCGGTGTCTGCTTCGAAGAGAAGAACCTGTATTCCGCGATGACCGCTGTCGAAAATCTGAAGTTCTTTGCCAGTCTCTTCGGTATTCGGCCGTTCGATCCGATGCCGCTGCTCGAGCGGGTCGACCTGGCAGCCCGGGGTGACGACAAGGTCGGTGACTATTCGAAGGGAATGCGGCAACGCCTGATGATGGCTCGCGCCCTGGTCAATCAGCCGGACGTGCTGTTCCTCGATGAGCCCACCGACGGCCTGGATCCCGTGTCTGCCAGAACCATCCAGGGCATGATCCGTGAGGAGGCGGCGGGGGGTGCGGCCGTACTGCTCACAACCCATGACATGTGGGAGGCCGACAGCCTCTCCGATCGAGTCGCATTCATCAATCAGGGTGAAATTCTCGCCCTCGATGCTCCCGAGACCCTCAAGCTCCAACACGGGCAACGGTCGGTGCGAATTCGGGCCAGACGTGGTCCGAACGAAGTCGAAGAGCTGGTCATACCACTCGAAGGCGCCGATGCCGCCGGGGAGGTGCAGCGGGCGATCGCCGAACTGGATCTGCTGACCATTCACACCGAGGAAGCGACACTCGAGGACGTCTTCGTGGCCTACGCAGGGAGGGGACTCGACGCATGAACCTCGGGGTGATCACTGCGATCCTTCGCAAAGATCTCGTTGCGTTGACCCGGGACCGCTTCTATGTCTTCATCACGTTCATCGGCCTGATTGCGTTCGTAGCTATGTATTGGTTGCTTCCGAGCAGCGTGGATGAAACGTTCCGAATGGGCGTGTACCAAACCGGACTCGACCAGATCTTCAACCCGATCGAGGCCGCGCAGACAGAGGCTCTTGCAGTGCGGCAGTATTCTTCTGTCGAAGATCTCACGGCGGCCGTCGAGGAGGGGACCGACGGGATCGTCGCCGGGATGGTGTTTTCCGATGACTTCGCCTCGGCGACACCAGGGGGCACCGCAAGCGTCGTTCTACTGGTACCGGCTGGCCTGCCACCGCAGTACACCAGGCTGATGGATGGAATCGCGTCACAGGTCGGCTACTTCGTAAGCGGAACAGATCCGCCGTTCAGCGTGGCCACGAGCACGGTGATCCTCGGGCCGGACCGGGTGGGCGACCAGGTGTCGATGCAAGAGCAGATGAGGCCGCTCCTCGCCTTCTTCATTTTGCTGATGGAGACATTTGCGCTGGCTTCTCTGGTGTCGGTTGAAGTTCAACTCAGGACCGTGACCGCAGTGCTCGTGACCCCGGCGCGTTCGCGTGATTTCATCACAGCAAAGGGTTTGTTCGGGACGCTCCTCGCGCTCGTCGAAGTTCTGATCCTTATGGTGTTGATCAGGGGGTTTGTGGGCGATATCGCGGTGCTTCTCGTAGCGCTGGTTCTCGGAGCGGTACTCGTTACCGGGATCGGAATGCTTGCCGGTGCGTCCGGGCGTGATTTTATGGGGGTTCTGTTCCTGAGCATGACTCTGATGCTTCCGCTGATGATCCCAGCGTTTGGTGCGCTGTTCCCGGGTACGGCTGCTACCTGGGTGAAGCTTTTGCCCACCTACGGGCTGGTCGAGGCGATAGTCGGGGTGACTACGCGTGGGGAGAGTTGGAGCGATCTCGGACCGGTCCTGCTGCTTCTAGCAACGTGGGGTGTCGCCCTGTTCGCCCTGGGCAGCGTCGTTCTACGCCGAAGGGTGGAAACGATATGAATCTCGGCCGCGCCTGGAGAATCAGCGCCCGCGAATTCCGGCTGGGCCCCAGATCTCCGATCTTTGTCTACGCCATCCTGCTGCCGATCGTGATGAGCCTTCTCATCTCCGCGGTTTTCGGCGATCTACTCGACCCGAATCCACGGCTGGCCATCTCGGACCAGGGCTACACCGAGTTGACCGATGCAGCAGAGGGGATGGAAGGGATCGCAGTTACCCGGGTCGATAAACCGGGCGACCTGCGAGAGGCCGTGGAAGCGCACGACTTCGACGCGGGGCTCGTTCTTGCGCCCGACTTTGGTCGGGCGCTGAGCAGTGGGGGAGACCCGGAGCTCGAGTTCTACGTCTCCGGCAGCAGCCTGGCCTCCGATCGTGTTCTCCTAGCTGCGGCCGCCACGGACCTGGTGGCCGGAGCGGCAGGAGAGTCGGCGCCGGTGGCCATCTCTGTCGTGCCGGTCGGCGACGAGGACTTCGTCCCGATCGGAGATCGATTGCTCCCGATAGTGATCTTCTATGCGGTCGTCATTGCAGCACTGTTCTTGCCGGCGTCATCAATCCTCGACGAGAGGGAGAAGCACACCCTCGATGCCGTGCTGGTCACCCCGACACGGATGTCCGAGGTTCTAGTAGGGAAAGGTCTCCTGGGCGTCATCATGGGTGTCCTCCTCGGCGTCGTCAGCCTTGCCTTGAACCAGGCGTTAGCCAACCGACCGCTAGAGGTGATGCTGTTTCTGTTGGTGGGCTCGATCATGATGGCCGAGATCGGGCTCATCCTGGGATCGCTCGTCAAGGATGCGAATTCGCTATACACGGCCATCAAAGGAGCCGGTGTCTTCATTGCTCTGCCGGTCGTGTTCATCATCTGGCCCACACTGCCGCAGTGGATTCCGAAGCTGACCCCGACCTACTACTTCCTGCAACCGGTCTACGACATCGCTATCAGCGGGATGTCGCTGACCGATTTCTGGGTGGAACTGGCGGTGGCATGCGCCTTATGCGTCGCCTTCGGATTGCTGGTGTCGGCCGTGGGTCGGCGTGCGGAAATCCGTCTGGCATGGGCGGCTTAGGCCTAGCATATTGTCACTGTGACAGTATTGATGAGACACCTCCGGTGCGAATGGTGCGGGGGAGATTTCGCGACACAGCGGGGTCCCGGGCGACCGGCCCGCTATTGCCGTCGCAGCCATCGCCAGCGCGCCTATGAGGCGCGGCGCCAGGCAGTAGCACGCGGCATCCGACCTGATGAGGTGTTGCTGTCGCGCCGAACCTGGGATCGGCTGCGTGATGCGCTGTATCGACTCGAAGCCGCATCCGAAGACGTGGCCATGGATCTCATGGCCGGCAGGCCGACCAAGGCCGAGTACGTAGGGGCGCTGGGTCATCTCAGTGCCGCCGTGCGCGACCTGCAGGAGATCGCAGTCGAGCCGATTGCCGTTGGCGACGATTGAGCTAGAGGTCCCCGCGGACGTACCAGTGGACGCGCAAGGTGCGCATCGCCAGCCTCACCGGGCCCGGGAGGTGAGGCCAAGCTTCCTCGCGGGGAACGAGACGTGCGTTCGTCAGTTGATGGGTCGTGCCGCGGCGCTCAATGGCGAACGACCCGGCCGACAGTGCGTTTCGCACCCAATCGCACTCCGGGCCATACGTCGGCGTCAGTACAAATCCACCGGGCGTCCCGAATGCCGCAGCCAGCGTTGCATACCGGCTGCCCGACTTGCGTCCGCGGTGATACACGATGACAAACGGCGACCAGCGGCGCGGTATCAGGCCAAGAATTCGGTTTGTGACCGAGCGATTGAAGCGGGCTAGCCACCGGGGGAGGACCATGATGACGAGACTAGGTGCCCGCAGAGTTGGCGGATAGCCAGTCGCCAAAACCGGGGAGAACTTCCCCAGGCTCCGGCGGCCGCATCCGCAGATCGATCGCCGTCCACACGGTCTTGGAGAAGGGATAGAAGAAGATTGGGAACAAGGCGGCCACCGCCGTGATGGTTGTGACAAGAGGCGCTAGGGGGAGTTCCGGCCACGTCAATATGCCTCCCAGGATGCCGACACCGATCACAACGATGATGCTGATGACGGTGTTGATGCCGAGTGCGCCGGTGAGGTGGCCTTCGATACGCTCGAACCGCAGATTGCAGCGGGGGCATCGTTCCAGCATCGTGAACCATCGGTGGAAGAGCTTGCCCTTGCCGCATACCGGGCAACGTTTGGTGAAGCCTCGCCAGAGGAGCTTGCCGAGAATCACGGTCCCTTGTGGCGCCTAGATCGTGAACTTGCCGTGGCTGAGCCTCTCCGCCTCCATCAACTCGAGCTCCCGGGCCCCGGATATAACCACATCGGGATCAGGGGCGAAGTCGATTTCCGGGTTGCGGTCCTCGTAGGGCACCGAGTTGAGGATCACCTTCATGGCGTTGAGGCGGGCTTTCTGCTTGTTCTCGGAGCGAATGATCGTCCAAGGAGCAACGACGGTGGACGTTCGCTTGAGCATCCGGTACTTCATTTCCGTGAAGTCATCCCAATGGTCTTGCGCCTGCACATCAACCTCGCTGAGTTTCCACTGTCGCAGGGGGTCCGTAACTCGCCGCTTGAAGCGCCGCTCCTGCTCTTCTTTGGTGACGCTGAAATACAGCTTCACGAGATTTGTGTCCTGACGAACCAGATCCTTCTCGAAGCCGACCACACCCCGGAGGAATGCCTTGTACTCTTCATCGGTGCAGAAACTGAACACGGGTTCGACCTTGGCTGTGTTATACCAAGATCTGTCAAACAGTAGGTTCTCGCCGCCGGTCGGGTAGCGTCGGACGTATTTCTGGAAGTACCACTGGTGGCGTTCTTCTTCTGTCGGCTTGCCGAGGGCGACCACGCGGTAGTGCTTTTCGTTCATGAAGCGGGTTACCCGACGGATCGTCCCGCCTTTGCCGGCAGCGTCGCGGCCTTCGAAAAGAACAATCATCCGAGTGTTGGTCAGCTCGAGATGGCGCTGCATCTTGAGAAGTTCGACC
>CAMYKI010000057.1 GCA_947258985.1 uncultured Acidimicrobiaceae bacterium | reverse complement strand
TCTCGCCGAGGTCGCCGAGGACCTCGTCGACACAGCCCTGGCCGATCACCCGGACGAGCGGGTCATCTCGCTGCTGGCAATCTCGGTGTCCCATCTCCAGAACGACGCCGTGCTCCAGTTGGAGCTCCCCTTCGAGCTGGAAAACGAGGAGCGCCGTCCCGGAACCGAGAAGGGCGCCGCCCGCTGGGTGCTCGATCGCTCGGTCGACAGCGTCAGGGACAAGTTTGGGCGGGAGTCGGTTGGGTACGGCTCGGTCGAGTTGGGGGACCGGAGCTCGATCCCCGACCAGTTCCGAGAGCTTGCGGAAAAGGACCTCTAGTCCTGTTCGGCCAGTCGTGCCGGGAAGCCGCCGGTGGCGACCGGGCCCCAGCTGTCGATGGTGATGCGGATCAGCGACTTTCCCTGCTTGACCATGGCCTCGCGGTATTCGTCCCAGTCGGGATGCTCGCCGGCGATGTTCCTGAAGTACTCGACGAGCGGCTCGACGGAATCGGGAAGATCGATCACCTCAGCGGTCCCGTAGACCTGGACCCAGGCGCCTCCGAAGTCGTCGGAGAGCACGCACACCGACACGGACGGATTGCGTCGTATGTTGTGCGCCTTGGCCCGGTCCGGATAGGTAGAAATGACGAGCCGCCCGCTGTTGTCTACACCCATCGTGTTGGGCGACATCTGGGTGCTGCCGTCTTTGCGAGATGTCGAGAGGATTGCCTGGTGCCGGGGCCTGACGAACTCGAGGAGCTCATCACGGCTGACTGCCCTGTTGGTTGCGATCTTTCGTGCCATGGTTGCCAGCCTATCCCCCCGACCCAGCAAGCTGCCAACCCTGGGTTCGTAGCCGTCAATCTGAGTGCTGCGAACCCTGGGTTGGTGGCTGTCAATCTGAGTGCTGTGAACCCTGGGTTGGTGCGCGGCTTTTTGGGGTTTGCGAGCCCTGGGTTAGACGGTTGGGGCGGTGATGGGGCTGGTGTCGATTAGCGGGGCCAGGCTTGTGTCGGACGAAACAATGGTGCCGTCGAGGTCCGCAGTGAACGAGAAACCAACCAGACTTTCCCCGGCAAACGCAAGAGTCACGTCAACCGGATCGCCGGACAGCCCCACGGCCGTTGCGGTGTACGTTGCCAGGAGAATCGTCCTGTCGTCAGTAGTGGAGACAAGGGCGATGGACTCGGGGTTGTCCATGCCTTCGAGTGGGTAGCCGGTCGAGGCAGTGCCTTCGAGTTCCTCCCATTCCTCGTCGGGGAGGCGGGTCCACTGGCCCCCGTCGGTGATGATGAACTCAACGACACCGCCGCCGGATTCAACCGTGAGGTGCGACGCACCGTCGAGCCAGCGGCCTGTCTGTGTCGAGACTTCCTGGGTATTGACGGTGGTCGTCGTCGAAAACTCGTATCCGTCGGCATAGGTTGCCAGCGCAGCTGTTAGGAGTTCGGTCGGTACCGCTGGAGCGAGAGTTGTGCCCGGAGGCTCTGTTTCGGCAGCGGTCGTGGCCGGACCCGCGGTAGCGGTGGTGGGTGCCGCTTCTGGGGGCTCATCGGAACTGCAGGCCGTCACCAGAACCAGCAACGCGATTGCGGCCCCGAGGTGCCGGGGCCGCAATCGGTGTGAGGCGAATGACGGGTCAGTCGTCGTCTTCCTCGTCCTCATCGTCATCCTTGTTCTTCTTGTCCTTGTCGCGCCGGCCGGGTTGCTCCGACTCGTCGTCGTCATCGGCGTCACCATCGTTGCCGCGATCCCGGTCATCGCTCGGATTGCATTTGTCGGTGCTCTTGGAGCGAACCTTGAGGTCCCACTCGCCGTCCTGGGTCTCCTTCAGCTCGATTGTGAGCTTCACCTTCGAGCCGTCGAACTCGGCAACGAATCCGTGCGGCATGTCCTTGATTTCGTACTCGCCGGTCCCTTCGACGACGGTGACATCGCCGGAATCCGAGATGTTGTAGGTGATCGCTACGACGCTGCCGTCGCAGAGATGGCCATCCCAGGTGTGTTTGCCCATGAGATCATCGATGGCCTCGCCGCGGCGGTTCTGTACATCCTTGCCTCGCAGCACGATCCTCAGCTTGACAGAGGAATCCTCGTCGTCATCGTCCGAATCCATCGAAACCTGGATCTTCAGCGTCATGGTGGAGCCGTCCTGAGTGAAGACGATCTTCACGCTCGACTCGGCTTCGCCCTCTTCGGTTTCGTTGTCGACCTCGCCGACTACGAACTCTGCGGCCGACAGGACCTTATGGACCACCAACTCCGGATAGCCGCCGTTGTCGACTACTTCGAAACTCACGACCGTGTCTTCGGTCGAGCCAAATAGCGGGGCTCGCCACTCGTGTGTTCCGACTACGTCGGCCAAATCGGCGGCCTTCACGTCGGCGGCCAGCTTGTGGTTCTTGGCCTGGACGGATATCCGGGTGCCGTCGTCCTCGTGGGAGAACCGGACTCTGTGGTCGCCTTCGCCGCTGATCCGGTCGGCGTCACCGACGGCGACCTCCGTGATGTGGCCGATCTCGTCAAGCGTGACTGTGATGTCGAGAGGGGAGCCGCCGACGCCAAGCGTCAGCAGCGTCATTCCGCCGGTATCGGCTATGGCTTCGGTTGTGCTGGCCGACGCGGTACCGGGTGCGATCATTGCACTCGCCAGCACGGCGACGGCTACAAGGGTGGCCCATCTGGTTCTCACTGTGGTCCTCTCGCTTCGCTGTGGGTCATACTATGCCACAGAAAGTGATCTGAGAAGCCCAGAATACCACTAATAGTGGTTACTAGTTAGGTAGGCGAGGGCCGGCCACTTCCCAGACCTTTGTCGGGTCGGCGTAGCAAAGAGCGGTTATCGACGGTCCTCCGCTGGTGGGCCATACATCGCGAGCGCCCGCCGGAACCGCAATGACGGCACGTTCGAGCCACCAATCGGGGGCACCGGGCGCCCCCGCAGCCAGCGATGCTTCGAAGTCGGCAACTGTGGTGCCGGCGTCGTAGATGCCGGTGACAAACGCAACGAAACCTTCGTCGGCGTTGTTGTCGAGCCTTATCCACAGGTCGTCGGGTAGCGGGTCGGGTCCCTCGTATGAGCAGCTCGATCCGTCCCAGGTCAGGACGGCGTCGGGTGTCCATTCGGCTATGCCGGGGTTGGGCGTCCCGATGATGGCCGAGTAGAAATGAGCCTCGAAGGCCTCTGGGTCGGCCGCCACGGCAACCCGGGTGACCCGCCCGGACGGGTCCTCGATCGTGGCGCCGGCGGTGTCGACTACCAGCGAACGCTCTTCGAGTGTGGCTACCGACTCGTCGATCGCCACAACAGCAGCCAGTTCGTCCCAGTGGTACATGCCGCCGAACAGTGGGCTCACCTCCAGGTAGTCGGCAGTGAACCGGGATGTCTCGGAGTAGTCGCGATGAGCGGCGACAGCGTCATATAGATAGGGCGTGATCGGCACGTGGTTGGTGGCATCCAGCGGGACGAGGGTGATGGGGACGTCGGTGTCGAAAACGATCTGGGCGGCCGTCGGATCTGCCCAGATATTGAACTCTGCGTCCGCATCGTCGAGTACGTTGCCCCCGGCATCAACGGCTCCGCCCATCAGATACATCATTGATGTATTGGCGAACACGTCGGCATCTGCCTGCACGGCCTCGGCGAGATTGGTGAGCGGTCCGAGGGCAACGATCACGACGTCGTCCGTATCGGCGAGCACGTTCGAAAGCAGGTCAACGGCGCCGGCCTGGTGCAGCGGTCGTGGATCCGGCAATGCGACACCTCCGAGGGTGTCTGCCGATGCGCGCCACATATCGGGTGCTTCATTGTCGCCCTCGAGTGGTGTGGTCCGGCCGCATGCCACCGGGATCTCGGGTGCATCGAGCCGCTCGAGCACAGCGCTCGCATTCTCGGCTGCAGCCGGGCAGTGGGCAATCCCCGTCCCGGAGAAGGTGAGTGCAACGACCTCGATGTCGGGCTGCTCGAGGAGGTAGAGGATTGCCTTGATATCGTCGAACGCCCCGTCGCTGTCGATGACGACACGAGTGACGTCATCGTCGCCGCTGCATGCGGTGAGCAGCACGATCGCACAGATGAGTAAGAAAAGAGTCCGGACGATACGCAAGTTCGAGCCTCCTGTGAACACCTCATTCTCGCACCACCGCCGACATCCGAACAGGCCCGACCAGGTCCCTTTTTCGCCGCCGGCAGCCCTGGATCGCGAGCCTATGTGTTGCCGCGTCTGCTGCTGGGAAGCGCACCCAGCAGAGCAGCTCCGGCGACGGCCGCGGCAGGGACCGTCCATTGGACCACTGCGTCCCGGGTGGCGATGCCCATGGTGGCGACGGCGGCGGCAGAACCGGCGGTCAGGAGCAGGCCGGCAACCACGACCGCAACCCGCTGCGGGGCGGGTTTGCGGTTGATTCGCCACTCGAATCGGGCGAACACCGCGACGAGGGCCAGAGTCGCTACGACCAGGATGCCGAGCCACAACGGCCGGGTGAGCCACCAGGCCGTCGTTCCCGGCTCGATCTCGAAGAAGCGACCGTCGAACGTGAACAGCCCGGCCGCGGCGACCAGGGACATCGCGGACAGATGCCAGAGGTAGATGGTCATGATGACGCCCGAAATGGAAACCACGGCGTGCCATGCCCCGGCCTTTGCGGTGAAGCGGCGGACCACCGGTTGCGTTCCCCAGATGACACCGAGCTGCATGGTCCCCAGGACAACCATGGCGAAGGTCGGCGGCGTCATGTTGGTTTCCGCAGCACCGGGGATGCCGACCATCGCCACCGGGTAGAGGCCGCTCCAGGTGAGAGCAACCAGCAGCCCGAGCGATGCGGCTGAGACCACCCACCCGACGCCGGTGGAGACTCCGGCGCCGTCGTCCCGTGTCGACCACCAGTAGCCGAACTGGTGCACGGCGGCCCAAACGAAGACGAAATTGGCCCAACCGATCCCAGGAACGTCGAACCCGAAGCGGGCAACGTCAACCGCGATCGCCGCGGCGAGCAGCCACACGACGGTGACGGGCCCGGAGCGCAGCCACCACCTGTACGTGAACGGGGCGAGAGCCGTGAGGGTGAGATAAACGGCCAGAAACCACAGGGGGACGGTTGCCGACATCGCCCCGGCGTATACGACCTCCGCCGGCACGAATGTCCGCATGACGAGGATGAGCAGAACCCAGACGAGAAGGAGCGGGATGACGGGCGTGAACATTCGTCTGACCCGGGCGGTGATCCAATTCCTGCGCTGTTCATCGCCTCGTTCCACCTTGCCGAGACCCCGGGCATTGGCATATCCGCCAGCCAGGAAGAAGACCGGCATCACTTGCACGATCCAGGTGATCCAGCCGGCGTAGGGCACCCACTCGAGTGAATTGAGCAGTTCGATCTCTCCGTCCGGGCGGAGCCAGATCGACGCCGCCAGCCAGTGGCCGAAGACCACAACAATGATGGCGACGACACGCCAGAAATCCACGACGCGGTTACGAGCCGACGGTGTCGCCTCGGCCAACTTGCGGGTGTATGCCAGGTACTTCTTCATACCCGTACCGTACGTTCCGCCGGCTGTGAGCACATGGGGGATCTACCCCCAGATCGGCTACGGCAGTTGGGGGCTGATAGGCCCTGGACTACGGCTGCGAAACCACGCATGATGGTCCTCAGAAGGAGCGAAGGGGACCAGATGGGCCATACAACAGTTGTCGAAGAACTGGACGTCGACCAGGAGTACCGGCTCCTCCAGGAGAGGCTCGACCGCAACGTCACCGGCGCGCCGGATTCAGAGGCGATGCGACGCGTCCTCCGGTTGCTCTTCACACCCGAAGATGCCCATGTCGCCCGTCAGCTTCCCCAGATCATCGCGCTCCCCAAGCTGGCAGAGCGACTCGACCGCGATCTCGACGATGTCGATGCCCACATCACGTCGATGGCCGAACGCGGACTGGTGCTCGACTTCGATATGAAGGGGACTCGTTATGTGATGGCGGCCCCGGTCGTCATCGGATTCTTCGAATACACGTTCATGCGGGAGCGCCCCGACGCTCCGATGGAGGAGTATGCCGAAGCCTTCGAGGACCTATTCGACGATGAGGATTTCGTGCGCAGCGTGTTCCGGGGGAGTACGCAGCTCGGTCGGTCGCTGGTGCGCGAAGAGTCATTGCCCGCTGAGAGCGAGATCCTCGACTGGGAGCGGGCCACTCATGCCGTGGAGTCGGCAACGGCCGTGGCAGTGAGTCTGTGCCCATGCCGCAAGGACGCCCAATTCCGCGGCGAGGGGTGTGATGCCCCGGTTCGGACGTGCCTTACCTTCAACTCTGCCGCCCAAACGCTGGCCCGGTCGGGCCTCGGCGAACTCATCACCAACGAAGAAGCGATGGGAATCCTCGAGGAGGCCAAGGCCGCCGGCCTTGCCCAGACGGGTGACAACGTGCGCGACTCTGTGTCGTACATGTGTAACTGCTGCGGATGCTGCTGCGGGATGATGCGGTCGATCAAGAAGTACGAGATCTACGACGGGATCGTCCCGTCCAACTGGCTGGCCACGATTGACGAGACCATTTGTCGCGGTTGCACGAAGTGTGCCAAAGCCTGTCCGGCGGGAGCCATCTCGATCGAACCCACCAACGGCAAAGGGATGCGCAAGAACTGGGCCATCATCGACGCCGAACGCTGCTTGGGATGCGGCGTCTGTCACGACGTATGCCGCTGGGACGCCCACGGCATGGACCAGCGCGACGAACCCGTGTACATCCCGGCTGACACGATGGAGCGGGTGGCGCTGATGGCCATCGAACGCGGCAAACTGGGCGACCTGCTGCTCGACAACGTGGGCAGCAAACTGGCTCCGCTGGCGGCGACGTCTCTGCGGGTGCTCGAGAAGATGCCTCCGTGGAAGATGGCGATGGCGAACCAGACCATCCGCTCTAAGTTCGTCTCGACGATGCTCGGTCTCGTCAAACGGCAAGTCGAGTCGCGGGCCTAGACCATAAGGAGGAAGGGGCCGTCGGAAGACGGCCCCTTCCTCTTGTCTGCTGGGTTTGATCAGGCTCCCGGTCCGACGTGGAGGACCCGCATCATCTCGTGGTCCTCGTGGGACAGGATGTGGCAGTGCCACACATATCGTCCCGGCTGTCGAAGGTCGCCTTGACCCGGGTGATCTGGCCCGGCAGCGCCGTGACCGTGTCCTTCGGAGCGTTCTCGACGTAGCCGTTGGGTTGCGTAACGGTTCCGCCTCACTCGCCCCACGCGGTTGCGCCCGGATCACTTTCCCTCGCGGTGATCAGTGTCGAACCTGCTCAGCCGATGTATCTCTTGCAGTCCATTTCGGGGGAATTCTTCTGGATCCGACCGGCAATTTCGAATATGTCAACGCAACGTGCGGGCGCGGCCACCAAGCGCGTGCGTATCGGGTATTGCTGTCAGATCACGGAGCGAGAATCGTGAGCACGTGCTGTCGGGGGCGATTCCGTGGGTGGCTGCCCTTGCGCAACGACCGCCGTTCATCCATGGTGTTGACGTGGAACCGGTAACGCGACGCTCGCTTCCGGCGAGACGCAAGTGGGTGCTCGGAGCGATGCGAGCAGGACGGCGCATGGCGCCGATGACGGCCGTGGTCCAGGTTGATGTCACCGAAGCGTGGGCCCGGCTGGATGCCGTCGACGCCTCTCCAACCGCCTACGTGCTCGCGTGTGTCGGTCGGGCGGTGGTGGCCCATCCGGAAGTACACGCCTACCGGGATTGGCTCGGACGGCTGGCGGTCCATCCACAGGTCAACATCGCAACGATGATCGAAGTGCCAAGTACAACCGGGCTATTCCCCCTTGCCTATGTCGTCCGCAACACCGAGGAACGATCGGTGGGAGAGATGTCGACCGAGTTGCGCGATGTCAAGACTCGTCCCGGAAGCACCGAGTACGGTTGGCTGATGGAGCGCTGGGGAAGGGCCGCCGGCTGGCTACCCGGCTTTCCCTCGTTGGTCTACTTCGTGTCGAGACGATCCACGACAGTCCGACGCCGCATCGGCACCGTAGCGGTGTCTTCGGTTGGGATGATGCTTGGCGGCAGTGGTGCTGTGATCAGCGTCATGTCGCTGGCTTCCCTCCAAGTGCTCGTTGGGGGAGCAACCGATCGCCCGTGGATCGTCGATGGCGAGGTGGCGGTGCGCCGTGTGCTCGATGTGACCGTGCAGATAGACCATCGCGTGGTAGACGGAGGACCGGCAGCGCGCTTCGGATCCGCGCTACGCCGGCTCCTCGAGAATCCCGATCTGGTGGACTGGTAGCAGCCCTCGGCTCAGGAGCGGCGCTCGCTTGCCGATACCGTGACATGAATCTCGGGAACCGTGTGCCGGGCTGCGTGCGTCTGCATGTCATGAAACTGATCGCATTCCTAGCCGCGGTGATCGCCCTTTCAGCTTGTGGGGGATCGACGGCGATCACGACCACCGACCCTGGCGGGGGGATCGACGGTGAGCTCGGCCGCCTTACTGCAGCGCAGGAGCTGTGGGCAGATGCGGCCCCCGCTGACTACACGGTGAATCGCTCAGATGGGGCGGTTGCCGGTGACCCTGAGGCACAGACACTGGCCGTTCGGGACGGCGATGTGGTTTCGCTGGGTGCAGACCTGGAGACCATCGATGACGCCTTCGAGACCATCGAGAGATCCATCCGAGAGGGCGCATCGGTGGAGGTCGACTACGACCCTGACTACGGGTATCCGACCCGCATCGACATCGACCGGGACTCCGATGGTGAATCCGACGTGCAGGTGCACTACCGGGACCTGGCGGCGATGCCCATCGTCGAGTCCGTAGCGGAGCTGCATGCCGCCCAGCGGCGGTGGGAAGCGCAGCAGCTCGACTCCTACCGCTACATCTTTCGCTTCGACTGCACCTGTCCGGAAAGCGGCACATTCCAGGTGGACGTTCGAGATGGGCGAGTCGTCGATACCGTCGCCCTCGATGACGCAGCCCACCGGACGGATCTCGATCCTGGCCTGAATATCGATTCGGCGTTCGCAGACTTGGAGGAATGGTTCACGGACTCTGCCGAGCTCATTGACGAGGGCATCCTCGCCGTCGACGTGCGGATGGATCCTGTCTACGGCTATCCAAGATGGTTCCGCATCGAGGCTGAGGATGTCGATGACGGGTTCTTCGATGGCAGGTTCACAATGGTGGTCACCATCGACTTGATCTCAACATCGCCACCCATTGAGCCGGAGATTGACCTCGATGACCTCGAGCAAGTTGAGACCGCCGCTCTGCGCTGGCAGGAGAGCGCCGTACCTACCTATCGGTACGTGCTGGCAATCCACTGCCTCTGTCCGGAGGAAGTTGCCGGGCCCTTCGATATCACCATTGCAGACGGAGAGCTCGATTCGGTCAGGTTGCTCAGCACCAACGAGGAGACCGGTGCCCACGTGTTCCTCATCGACGATGCGCTCGAGATGATCGGCCTGGCAGTAGTCGACGGCACCGATGTCGACGTCGTCTATCACCCGGTCTTCGGATATCCGGAACAGGCGATCATCGACACTGAGGCGGTCGCCGTCGATGGAGGGTTGGCGTTCAGCATCACCGACTTCGAGCAACTCGACTAGATCACACGGGCGCTGTTTCCAACAGGCCTGTGTCCACCCTGGGCCTCCCGCTGCTCGCGGCGTAGCCTGGGGGAGGCGACGTTGCGAGAAGGTCACATGCCTCACCGAGGTCGATGGGTCACCCTGCTCATGCTTGGAGGCGTTGCCGCGACCTCCGCCGCCGGGCTGATCTTCGAGATTGCCCTCACCCGGGTCTTTGCGATCACTCAGTTCTATCACTTCGCCTTCCTCATTGTGTCGATGGCGCTACTGGGCCTCGGTGCCAGCGGCTCGGCACTTGCCGCATTCCCCACACTTGCCATCGGGGGGCCACGCCGCTGGATGTGGCTGGCAGCCCTGCAGGGTGCCACCACGGTGGCTGCCTACATCGTTGCGAACACGCTTCCTTTCGACTCGTTCGCCATTGCTTGGGACAGAACCCAGATCGGGTACCTGGCCATCTACTACATCACATTGGCCGTCCCGTTCTTCTTCGGCGGCCTGGTTGTCGCAGTCCTGTTGACCGGGACCGAGCAGCCAACGGCGGTGCCGTCACACCTGGTATACGGAGCGAGCCTGGCGGGTTCAGGACTCGGCTGTGTAGCCGCCGTTGGAGCGCTGAATCTGCTGGGCGGAGAGGGCACGGTCGTATTGGCCGCGGCGGTGGCCATGCTGGGTGCGGTTGCATTTGCGATGCTGCGCGATCCGGTCCGGGTTCGGGCCGGCGTTGCGGCGTCATTGACATTGATTCTTGGGGCGATGGCTGTGTGGGTCCCAGGGTTTCTCGAGATGAACCTCTCGCCGTACAAGGGGCTAGAAGGAGCGCTGCGCTTCCCGGGAGCGCAGGTGGTCGCAACCGAGTGGGACCGGGGGACCCGGCTCGATCTGGTGTCGAGCGAAGGTATTCGATCAATGCCCGGGCTCAGTCTGACATATACCGGTCGGCCACCCTCCCAAAACGGGATCACGTTTGACGGGGATGATCTCAGTCCGGTCCCACAGCTCGAGCCGGCCGCCGCCGAGTATGCATCGCACCTGCTCATTTCACTTCCATGGTTGCTGCGTCCCGACGCCAGGGCCCTGGTGCTGGAGCCGCGCGGCGGGCTGGACGTGCTGGTGGGGCTTGCGGGCGGTGCGGGCGCGGTTCTGGCGGTCGAGCCTCACCCGGCTGTGGTCGATCTGTCACATCTCGGCAACAGCAGCGTGGTGACGGATCCTCGAGTGGAGTGGATCGCCGCCCAGCCGCGCACCTTCGTAGAGCGCACCAGGGAGTCATATGACGTCATCGATCTAGCGCTCACGGCACCGTATCGACCGGTGACGTCGGGTGCCTACAGCCTGGCTGAGGATTACTCCCTGACCATCGAGGCCTTTGCCGCCTATCTCGACCGCCTTCGCCCCGACGGGATCTTGGCCGTGATGCGTTGGGTGCAGACCCCGGCGAGCGAAGAAATGCGTCTGCTGGGTACCGCCGCAGCGGCGCTCCGAGAGCGCGGCATCAATCCGGGTGGGACGGTGGTGATGCTGCGCAACTACTCCAACGCCGTGGTGTTGGTGCAGCCCGACGGCTGGTCGCAAGGCGACCTCGACGCGGTGGTCGGGTTTGCGACGAATGAGCGTTTTGACATAGTCGCTCGTCCGGGGTTGAAGCAAGAGGAAACCAATCGATTCGCCATCATCCCCGACGAGGAGTATTCGACGATGGCCGCGGCATTGCTGAGTCCGGCTGGGCCGGAAGCGGTATATGCGGCGAGCCAGTTCGATATCGCGCCGGCCACCGACGACCATCCTTTCTTCGGGCACTACTTCCGCTGGTCCCAGGCGGGAGAGGTTCTAGACAGTTTCGGGCGGAGCTGGCAACCATTCGGCGGGGCCGGCTACCTGGTCCTGGTGGCTTTCCTCGTACTGGCGACGATCAGCGCGAGTGTGCTCATCGTGACGCCGCTATTGATCCGGCGGCGTGACGGCAGGTTCACCGCCCCCCGACCTATTCGCTGGTGGACGCTCGGATACTTCGGGATGCTGGGTCTGGCATTCCTCTTGGTCGAAATCCCGCTGGTGCAGCTCTACATCCTGCTCATCGGCGATGCCACCACCGCGTTCGCGGTAGTCCTATTTGCCGTGCTGACCGCATCGGGAGTGGGTTCGATGCTCTCGCCGCGGCTGCCCTGGCGCTCAGTGGCCGCGGCCCTCACGCTGGCCGCGGTGGCGTACCCGTTCCTGGTGCGGTGGCTGACGGTTGCGATGTTGCCGGCACCGGCAGCAGTGCGCATTGCGGCTGGCGCTCTCGCGATTGTGCCGCTCGGTGTTCTCATGGGTGTGATGTTCCCGAGAGGTGTGAAGCTTCTGGAGGAGCAAGCCCCGCAGCTGGTCCCGTGGGCATGGGGAATCAATGGGACCACATCGGTGGTCAGTTCCGTACTCGCAGCTCTGCTCGCCCTGGCCTTTGGGTTCTCGGCGGTGCTGTTGATCGGTGCCGCCGGCTACGGGCTGGCGGCGCTGCTCGCAGCCGGTGCCACAGGCTCACTCACCGGAGCGAGTAAACGGCACGAACATAACCCCGCCTAGGTTCTCGCCTGTCACCTCGCCGGTTCTATTGACAGAGAATTTCCACATCGTTTGCACCGCACCGATTGGTCCAACCGGGATGACAAGGGCGGCATCGGGGGCAAGTTGGTCGATCAGTGGTTGTGGCACATGGTCGGGCGCGGCGGTGACGATGATGCCGTCGAACGGTGCGTGCTCTTCCCATCCGAAGTAGCCGTCGGCGTTGGCAACCGTGGCGTCGTACCCCGTCTCGGCCAGGGTGTTCGTGGCACGCTCGGCCAACTCGGGAATGATCTCCATCGTGTAGACCTGGCATCCCATGGCGGCGAGCACCGCTGCCTGGTACCCGGAGCCGGTGCCGATCTCCAGCACCTTGCTTCCCGGATCGACATCGAGAGCCTGACTCATCAGCCCAACGATGTACGGCTGGGAGATTGTCTGGCCGTAGCCGATCGGGAGGGCGCTATCGCTGTATGCGAGGTCAACAACGTCTTCCGGTACAAAGCGGTGACGGGGTACCTGCCGCATTGCCTCCAGTACGTTCTCATCGGCAATGTCCCGCTCGGCCAGTTGGAATTCCACCATGTCGAGCCTTTCGGCAGCCCTCTCGTCACCCGCGGTTGTCGATGGCGGCTGTTGGGCGGGGGCGATGGTGGAGAGGGGATTGGCGTCGGCAGGCACGACTTCGGTGACGGCCGGCAGCGGCGCCGATGCGGAGCAAGCGGCGAATGGCAGCGCAATCAACCAGATCCAGCGCTTCACGCCCTCCAGGCTATCGGAATGGCCGGCTAACGGGTTAGGGCGAGGCCCTCGATCCTCAGCGTGGCTTGCGGTATCGATTCACCGATAGCGGGGCAAAGATCGCGATGATGACGATGATCCAAATGATCGTGTACAAGATGGGGTTCTGTAAGGGCCAAACGGTTGGCTCGGGCGTGTTGGGCGGGATGTTGCCGAACAGTTCGCGGACGGCCTGGGTCAACGAAGAAACGGGATTCCACTCGGCAAACGTCTGCAACGCACCCGGCAGGTTCTCTGCGGGAACGAACGTGTTGGCGACAAACGTCAGCGGGAAGATGACAACGAACGATGCGTTGTTGATTACCTCGACGCTGGGCACGATCAATCCCACATAGGCCATCACCCAGGAGAAGGCGTAGGCAAACGCCAGCAGGAGGGCAAACGCCAAGGCGGCGTCGATGAAACCGTTGTGGATTCGCCAGCCGACGATGAGGCCCGTGATCGCCATGATGATCAGCGACAGTACGTTGTAGATGACGTCGCTTGCGGTCCTGCCCACCAGCACCGCCGAACGGGACATAGGCAATGACCGGAACCTGTCGATGATTCCCTTCTGCATGTCGTCGGCGAGGCCGGCGCCGGTGAAGGTGGCGCCGAAGATGACTGTCTGGGCGAAGATTCCGCCGATGAGGAATTCGCGGTAAGAGCCGCCGGGGATGTCGATCGAGTCGCCGAATACGTAGGCGAACAGCAGTACGAACATGATCGGCGAAACCAGCACGAACATCAGAACCTCGGGCACTCGCCGGATTTTGATGACGTTGCGCTTGGCGATGACATGGCTGTCGAGGGCAGCCCACATGAGGTTGTTCACGCGCGCACCTCCTCGGTCTCCGCCGCGGGCTCGGACTCTGCGCTGTGGCCGGTGAGGGTGAGGAACACGTCGTCCAGGGTCGGTCGGCGCAGTCCGATGTCGAAAACGCCGATCCCGGCGTCATCGATCGCAGACAGGATCTGGCGAAACATCGACGCTCCGCCGGAGATGGGGGCTACCACCTTGCGGGACCGTTCGTCGGCCTGGAGTTCGCCTGCTGCGTACTGCGCAACAATCTCCCGGGCACGAGGAACCTCGGCGGGGGAGGTGACGGTCATTTCGATGCGCTCCCCGCCGATCATCGCCTTGAGTTCGTCCGCCGTACCGTGGGCGATCTCAAGCCCGTGGTCGATAACGACGATGTCGTCGGCCAACTGGTCGGCTTCTTCGAGATACTGCGTCGTGAGGAGCACGGTGGTTCCCTTGGCGACCAGATCGCGGATGACCTGCCACACCTCGGTGCGGCTGCGCGGGTCGAGCCCGGTGGTGGGCTCGTCGAGGAAAAGAATGGGGGGTTCGGCAACGATGGCGCCGGCGAGGTCGAGTCGGCGCCGCATGCCTCCCGAGTAGGTCTTGACCGGGCGATCCCCGGCGTCGGCGAGATCGAAACGGTCGAGGAGCTCCCGCGCTCGCACCCGGGCGGTTTGCCGGCCGAGGTGGTAGAGACGGCCGATCATGTCGAGATTCTCAAAACCTGTGAGGGTCTCGTCGACTGCGGCGAACTGGCCGGACAACCCGATGCGCTTGCGGACCTTGCCCGGCGATTTCACCACATCTGCGCCGGCGACCGTCGCCGTGCCGGCGGTGGGCATGATCAGCGTGGTGAGGATGTTGACGGCGGTGGTCTTCCCAGCACCGTTGGGGCCGAGAAGACCGAGAATGGTGCCCTCGGGGACGTTCAGGTCGAGCCCGTCGAGGGCTTTCACTTCGCCGTAGTGTTTGACCAGTCCGGTCGCTTCGATGGTGCTCATGCCGTCCCTTGTTCGGTTTCGCCCCGGTTCTGGATCGGGACGTTACACGGAAGCCGGACCGGGCGACGACGGTCGGTTGCCGAGCAGCGGGTTGACTATCCGCAAGACCCGCTTGGGGAGAGCTATTGCCCGCTGAATCGGAACGTTGCGCGAGCTAGACCCAGCCCGACAACGATCCAGGCACCGATAAGTGCGAGTTCGGACCCTATGTCGGTGATGCCTGCGTCCTGCAGCGCAATCGCTCGCATCGAATCGATCAACGGGGTCAGCGGCAGGAGATCGGCGATCGGTTGCAGCCAGCCGGGCATGGAATCTATGGGGAAGAAGCTCCCCGACAGGAACATCAGCGGTGTGGTCGCCAGCCCCGCCATGTTGTTGGCGGCGTCCACGCTTCCCACCCGTCCGGCGATGGCTAGCCCCAGGGAGAGGAAGATCAGATTGCCCAGGGTCGAGATGACGAACAGCAACGGCCACGCCGATCCGAGGGTCCCGCCGACGAGAAGGCCGACGATCATGATGAGCGCGGTCTGGACTGCCGCCAGGGCGAGCCTCGCCCCTACTTGCCCGAAGATGAATCTTTGCGGTGGCAGTGGGGTTACCACGATCCTCTTCAGGATCTTGAGCTCCCGATACCGGGCGACCGATGTCGCGGTTCCGACCATGGCAAAGTTCATCAGGCCGATGGCCAGTAGCGCCGGGAGTACATACTCGAAGTAATCGACTCCGGGAAGCGCCCCCTCGGCGGAGAAGCTCACATCGAAGACGGCAAAAGCCAGGACGAAGACGATCGGGAAGATCAGCGCCATCAAGAACGCCGTCTTGTCGCGGATCAGCATCTTGATGGTGCTGGTGAAGAGTTGCAGTGTCTGTGTCACGGTTAAGACCTTTCGTATCGATTGGGCAACTAGTCGCGCAGCCGGCGACCGGTGATGTTGAGGAACACGTCTTCCAGGGTGGGGGCGTGCACGGTGAGATCGTCGACCTCGAATCGACGGATCGATGCCATCTGGAAGAGTGCCGGCACGGTCTCCTTGGGTGATCGGGTGCTCAGCTCATACGTGTGAGCCCCGTTGACTCGGTTGCGCACGGTGGCAACGCCGGGGAGCGTGTTCAGGCCGTCGGTCGCTATGGGCCTTGCCGAACTGAACACGACGGAGTGATCGGTTGCCAGGCTGCTGATGAGCCCCGCTGGCGTATCGAGTGCCTGAAGGCGTCCCGAGTCGACAATGGCGACCCGGTGGCTCAGTTGCTCGGCCTCCTCCATGTAGTGCGTCGTCAGTACAACGGTCTTGCCGTCGCCGTCGTTGATCCCCCTCACCAGCTCCCATAGGTTCCTTCTCGCCTGAGGATCGAGCCCGGTTGTCGGTTCATCGAGGAACACAACATCGGGGTCGTTCACCATCGCCGCCACGATTGAGAAGCGCTGCGCCTGACCCCCTGACAGTTGGCCGACCAGCGCTTTTCTCTTGTCGAGCAGGCCAACCTTGTCGAGCAATTGTTGTGCGGGGACCGAGTGCGGGTAGAACGAGCCGAAGAGTTGCAGCAGCTCCTCCAGCGTAAGGAACTCGAAGTACGACGAAGCCTGGAGTTGCACCCCGATACGGGTCTTCATCGCCGTCTTTTCCCGCTGGGAATCGAGGCCGAGCACGGAAGTTGCTCCGCTGGTCGGCCCCTGGAGTCCCTCGATGATCTCCAGCGTCGTGCTCTTGCCTGCGCCGTTTGGGCCGAGTATTCCGAATACCTCGCCCGGGCGGACTGAAAAAGTGAGGCCGTCGACAGCGTTGAACGTTCCGCCGTCGGGGTGCGGGTACGTTTTGAGCACGTCTCGCACCGCCACTGCGGCACCTTGGAGCTCATCCGAACTCGAGTGCTGGCGGATCTGGGTGGCGGTTGTCATGATTGCTCCTCTTCGCTTTCGTACTGTGTCCCCAGCATGCAGAGCTGTGCTTCGGAGGCGCTGACGGGACGCTGACACGGGGCGCGACCGAGCGTCAGCGAACGACGGGCGACGCCAGAAACGTGCTCGACCGGTATCTTGCGAGCATGGAGATCCGGCTTCTTGGCGCTACCGAGGTAATCGTGTCCGGGGAGTCACGTTCCCTGAGCGGTGCCAGAGAGCGCACTCTCGTTGCCGTGCTGGCGCTGGCCGGTGGCGCCACGGTCGGCACCGATCGACTGATTGATGCAATCTGGGAGGAGAGCCTCCCCGCCAATCCGCAGAATGCCCTCCAGGCTCTCGTGTCACGACTCCGTCGCAGCATTGGTGTCGACAGCATCGAGACAGAGCCGGCGGGCTATCGCCTGACCGTCGCGGACAGCGATGTCGACGTCTTGCGGTTCCGTGATCTGGTCGAGAAGGCCGCGGCTGAACCTGATCCGGCTGAGCGTTCGCGTCGGTACGATGAAGCCCTTGCACTCTGGCGCGGGCCGGCATTCAGCGACTTTCGGTATGCGGAATTCGCTCTCCCGGACATCGCTGCGCTCGAGGAAGCTCACCTGCTTGCCACCGAAGGCCGCATCGAAGCTCGGCTGGAAATGGGTGGTGGGGCCGAGCTCTTGCCGGATCTCGAGGAGTTGATTGCGGCCCATCCGCTTCGGGAGAGTCTGCGAGCTCACCAGATGCTGGCGCTGTACCGGGCGGGTCGGCAGTCTGATGCGCTGCGGGCATTCAGCGCGGCCCGCAGGACTCTTGGCGCGGAGCTCGGCATCGAGCCGGGGCCCGAGTTGCGGGCGCTGGAGGAGGCCGTCCTCCTGCAGGACGCCGCCCTGGATCGTGGATCGCCACAGCACCCCGATCGACCGCCGCCGACTTTGCCCGCCCGGCTTTCGAGCTTTGTCGGTCGTGATCGTGAGATGTCAGAGGTGACCGCCGCATTTCAGGAGACGCGACTCGTCACCCTCACCGGTGCGGGCGGCGCCGGGAAGACGAGCCTGGCAATCGAGGTGGCTCGCCATCTCAGATCCGATTACGAAGACGGCGTGTGGTTTGTTGACCTGGCCCCGCTGACCGATTCCGATCTCGTCGCCGACACTCTGGTGTGGGCATTGGGCCTCGAGCTTCCCGGTGGCATCGCTCCAGGAGCGCGCCAAGTGGATCCGATTGCGGCGGTGGTCCAGTATCTCCGGGAGAAGTCGGCGTTGCTCGTCATCGACAATTGTGAACACGTCATAGATTCGGCTGCGACCGTTGCCGAGGCGGTCCTTCTGGGTTGCCCTGGTGTCGATGTGCTGGCTACGAGCCGAGATCGACTGGCCGTCCCAGGGGAAATGCTGTGGCGAGTTCCCCCGCTTGGTCTTGCCGGGAATGGGAAATGGTCCGATGCAGTCGCCCTGTTCATGGAGCGCGCCTCGGCGGTCGACCCGGGATTCCAGCCCACTGCCGACGACGCGGATCTGATCGTGGAAATGTGCCGGAACCTCGACGGTATGCCACTTGCGATCGAGCTTGCCGCTGCGCGCACTCGGTCGTTGTCGGTTGCCGAGGTCGCTGAGCGACTGACCGGCGGTCTCGATGTACTCAGTGGCGGCCCGCGTGGGGGATCTGAACGCCAGCGGACGCTCGAGGCAACGATCGACTGGAGCTATCAACTGTTGGGGCCGGGGGAGCAGGACCTATTCGCTCGCCTCGCTGTCCTGCACGGGAGTTTCGATCTGCGGACGATCGAGGCGGCGGCGCCGGAGCATTGGTCACCTGGTCGAGTTCTCGGCGCCATCGAGCGACTGATCGACTTGTCGGTTGTTACGACGCTGCGTCTAGGCGGCTCCAGCCGGTACAGAATGCTCGAAACCTTGCGAGTGTTCGCAAGCGGGAAGCTCGATGCGTCCGGCGATGCGACCTCTGTACGCGGGCAGTTGCTTGACTACTACCTGCAAAAGTTGGCCGGTGCCGAGGATGATTTGCGCGGTCCCGGTCAACTCGAGTGTCTCAGCGCTATCGAGGCCGATCTTGATACGGTGCGGAGCCTGCTCGATTGGAGCGTCGCGAATGCACCGGATCGTGGGCTGCGACTGGCCGGGATGCTGGGCTGGTTCTGGTATTTGCGTGGCAACGGGGCTGAAGCCCGGCACCATCTGGGGGCAATGTTGGACGCGGCTTCTCCCTCCGCCGATGACCGCTCCCGAGGACAGGCGGAATTCTTTCTGAGCCTGTGCGATCCTGAACCCCGCTGATGACAAGCGCGGTGTTGCCAATGCAACGGCGATGCTTGCCGCCTGGGGATCTGATCCGGCGTCCACCCGTGAGCTTTTCGAACGAGCCGCGTTGTTGAGCGCGAACGCCGGGTATGACTGGGGGGTCGCGCTCATCCGATTCCTCCAGGCCGGCGCCGCCGCCGTAGTCGACGACATGGCAGGGTCGGCACGGCTTGCGGAGGAGGCGAGCGCAAGGTTTGCCGATCTGGGCGATCGCTGGGGCCGGGGCTACAGCCTTTACACACTGGGCGTGGCACAGCGAGCGATGGGTGATTACCCGGCTGCCGAAGCCGCCTTCAAAGAGGCCGTCGAGCATGCCAGCCCTATGCGGTTGCGCAGAGAGATGGCGCCGGTGCTCAGCGAACTGGCGAGCATCGCCACTATGCGAGGTGACTATCCCCGTGCCGAGAAGCTATTGGAGCAGGCGCAACGGTACGCCGACGAGGTTCCTTTCGCCGGATCGGCCGGTATGGTCCGCAATGCCCGAGGTCGATTGGCCCGAGCACAGGGGGATATCGATGCTGCCTTGGATTTGCACGCTGAAGCAGTCGAGCTCTACGAGAAGAGCCACGCCCACGGCGGTCTTGCCTACTCACTGTCGTGCCTCGGTTTTGCCGAGGCGGAAGCGGGCGACTTGGGGGCGGCCCGGTCTCACCACCGGCGCGCCCTCGAGGTAGCTCGGACAAGCACCGATTTCTTTGCGGTGGCGCTCGCCCTGGAGGGCGTGGGTTGTCTTCTCATCAGCGCCGGGGATGCCGAGACCGGCGTGGAACTGGTGGCGGCGGGCCTCGCCGCACGTGAGGAGCGAGGGGTTCCGCTGCCGGGTGGAGAGCGATCCGACATTGAGCGGGCCATGGTGGCGGCGACCGGCGCCATCGGTGCGGTTGCGGTGGATCGCGCCACTGCCAGGGGTCGCCAGATGGGTAGGGATCGTGCGGTGGAGGTTGCGGGCGGCATTGGCTGATTTCGTGAGGCGGATGTCGTGTTGGAGCAGCCGGCTACCGAATCTCGTCACTACGGGCAAGAACTTTGCCGACCCCGGGCAGGGGCGTGGCCAACAGCTCGCGGGCAAGCGAGGAGTCCATGGTGCAGTCGAGCGGGCGCAACTCATCTGACGGGCTGGGGACCGCCTCGACGGTGCTGGTATCAAAGTCGGCAAACCGGAGTAGCGCCGTGCCGAAGTCATAGCGCGACATGGGCTCGGCGCCGCCGATGTGGAGATAGCCCGCATAGTCCCAGCCTGCTAATTCGACGATGGCGGCTGCGAGGCTTTCCACCCAGATGGGGCACCGCATCTCGTCGGCCCACAGGCGCAGGGTCTCTCCACGGTTCACCGCGTCGAACATCCACTGGGCCGATCTGGCAACGGTCGGGCGCCATCCGTAGATGAGAGAGGTGCGGACGATCAGTGCGTCGACGCCCGATTCGATAACTGCGGCCTCGGCCTTCGCCTTGGTGACTCCGTACGGGGTGAGTGGATTAGGTGTATCCGACTCGACGTAGTTGCCCCGCTGTCCATCGAAGACCATGTCGGTTGATATGTGGACCAGTCGGGCGCCGATGGCGGCAGCGGCGCTGGCGACGTTGGCAGTTCCCTGCACGTTGACTGCTTCGAAGTCGTTTCCCTGTCCGGGGTTGAGCGCCGCGGTGTGGACGACTACCTCAGGACGGCGGCCAGTTATCAGCGACGCCACCGCTGCGGCGTCACGAACATCGACATCCCGCCAGATCACTCCCGGCTCGGCGACCCGTCGCGAACCGTAGGTTGCGGTTACGTCCCAATCCTCACGGGCGAGTCGGGCAACCCACCCGCCGAGATACCCGCTTCCACCGGTGATCAGCATTCGTGATGAGGTCATGGGTGTCATCGTAGAGCGCCGGAGAGCAGAAGGTCCTGGAAACCGCCCAAATGGGCCTAGGTATCCTGGACTAGGCGTCTGCAACGATACAGCGGAGGCGACTCCGCAGTCCCGGACCTCAATCCGGGGGTTTTGGCGTCGCTCACCGGAATATATTCCGGTGTCGGACGCCAAAACCGATGGTTGGGTCGGTCGAGTCGGGTCAGCCGAACAGGCGGGACCGAACTTCTTTGCAGGTGGGGCAGACGGGGTAACGCTCGGGATCGCGGTTGGGGATCCACTTCTTGCCGCAAAGGGCGATGACAGGGACGCCTTCGACGTTGCTGCGCACAATGTCGGCTTTTCGGACGTAATGGGAGAAGCGGTCGTGGTCGCCGTCGCCCTGATCGACGCGGAGGTCTTCCTTCTCCTCGACGATGATCGCCGGCTTGATTTCAACCTCGGTGGCGAAGTGTGGCGGTCTTCTCATTGGGGGGAGTATGCCTCATTGTCAGCGTAACGGCCAGCGAGCACCTCCTTCCCAGCGAGGAGCCGCACTTAGGGTCGACGGATTTCGAAGTTGTCGTACTCGCACGTGGGGTTCTCGCCTCCGGCTGGGGCGAAGAATCCAAGCCCCATGTCCTCGACGACGATGGACGCCGACGGGATCTCGGCGAGTGGAATGTCGTTGGAGAACACGGTAACGGTGTCGACTTCCCGCACCACCGTCACCCTGAGATTCCCGATTTCCGGGCCTGTGCCTTCGGCCAACGTCTCGGAAGTATTGCTGTCGGGAAAACCGACAACGGAATAGCTACCGTCGATCCGGTCCACGACGAAGAACACTGCCGGGAGTCCCTCGACGCCAAATGCCAGGCCGCACAGGGCGCCGCCGCTGCTCGCCACCAGATCCACTGCGAGATGGAAGTCGTCCGCCGGGTATCCGTTCTGCCATGTCGGGACGAAGGTGGCAATTGGGTCGGTCGATCTCGAAACCGTGTAGGTCTCGCCGGTGAACGCTCGCGTGATCGCCCCTGATACCCCGTAGTGCCAGGGGACGTCGTCGCTGAAGGTGGTGGAGAGAACGACAGGCCATTGGTCCCAATCGGCAGTCGCAGGCGGTGCGGTCGTGGGCAGTGGATCGTGGTTGGCCGTGAGGGTGAACGTGTCTCCGGATACGGGCGAAACGACCGGGACTTCGCCTGCATCGTCATCGAGGGCGCCGCTCGTTCGCAGCGCATCGGACACGGCGGGAGGGTCTTCGCCGACTACGCCCATCAGACCGACGATGAGCAGAGCCGCACCGGCGACCCCGGCCGCGATGGGTCCGAGTTGGCGGGGTAGCTGACGCTGTTTCGGTGCTGGGGGTGGAACGGGTGGGGGTGCAAGAGACGAATCTTGTTGGACGAGCGCTGCCGAAGGTGCCGGTGGCGCAGGCGGGGGTGGGGGCTGTGGCGGTGCGGGCGGGGGTGGGGGCGGTATGGGGGGTGTCGATTGCGGCACGGGTGGCGCTGGAGCTGGGGGCGCCGGGATCGCCGTTCCGCACTTGTGACAGAACCGGGAATCCGGTGTCGCCTGGACCACACCACAGGCCGGGCAGGTCAGATCACTCATCTGCTGCGCCCCCGGCATCAGTAGTGCGTTGTCGGAACCACCAAGCCGACGCACCGGCCAGGAGGATGAGGCCGCCACCAAGGAGGATGAGCGCCATATCGGACCCGCCGCCGCCTTCCTTGACAAGCGTCGGGCTGAAACTCGGTGCCGAATCGTCACCAGCGAGCACGTCTGCCCAGAACGCATCGGCATCGAGCGTGGTGAGGACCAGAGGCTCGTAGCCGTCGGCCACAACGGCAAGGGTCACGGTTGCGCCGTGGCCCTCGGGCGGAACCGCGACCTGATACAGACCTTCGGCGTCCCTTCCCGCGATGTAGCTGTAGTTGCCATCGGCGGCGGCATCGGGGAGCCAGGTCTGCACAACCACCGCGGCATCAACGCCACCGGTGTCGACCGTCATGAGCGTTGCCTCTGCAGGGTCGATGGCTCGGCGCGGCATCATCGCCTCGTTCGGGCCGGCAGCGGGATGATCGGTGCGCCCTGCAATCTCGACGTTGTAGGACCGGTCGCCGTCGGTGTCTCCGAAGAACCCGTGGGCGATGAATACCTGGTCGATATCGTCCATTCCGTTGCCGTCGGCGTCCGCACCCCCGAACTCGGTCCTGAACGCATCGTGGAGGTCGACGATGTCAAACATGAAGCCGTTACTCTCATCCTGGACACTCCCGTACGACACGATGGTCTCCCAGACCTCCTGGAGGGTGAGATCCACCGGGTCGTCGTCGGTGGCGATGCTCCCCGGGCGGCCCTCGAACGCAGCGAGATTGACCTCGTCCCATTTCAATCCGGAAGGCGCAACCACCGCAAAGAACCCTGTTTTCCCGTTACCGGGGATGTCCCATGGCGTGGTGATGGCCCACGCAGTACCGACGGAACGCCCGTCGTGACGGAACTCGGCCGCGACCATGGTCTGCTCGCTGTAGTCCGTCCGCCCGCTGACGTCGGTCGAGCGCGTGTTGTTGGCAACCTCGCCCACAATCACCGAGCCCAGGGCGGGGTCGTCGTAGGTGTCATGCCAGGCGACACTCAATGCGGGGAGGTCACGACCCCGCTTGTAGTCGTCGGGTCCGTCCTCGAGGTCCAGGAGTACCCCGGCGAGCGCCAGTTCTTCGTAGCGGCCCCGATTGGTCCAAGCCCGATAGTCCAACTCCAGGCTCTGCGGCGTGCCCCTGATCCGGTAGAGGTGAGGCATGGCCCGCTCGTCAATGTACTTCGTGACCATCATCGAGAAGAACTCGGCGAAGCCCTCCAGCCACGCGTCCGACGAATAGGGGTTGACGTAGTAACCCGCGTGGTTCTTGTTGGCGCTGTGCATGGGGGCGGCGTTCCCGAAGGCGTCGGCCTGGAAGTGATGCCCGAACTCGTGGTACTCCCTGTTGTCCGGCCATCCCGGGTCGGCGAGGGTGCTTGCCTTGGATCCCATGCCGATCCAGGGGCTTTCCGAACACACTGCCCCGTTGCTGAGGGCCCCGCACCAGAACGCCAGCGTTGGGGCGGCCTTTTTTTCACAGAAGGCGCATACCGTCATGCCTTCGTAGTCGAGACGTTGGCCGAGCAGGTCGGCCAGCTGCATGGCGTTGTGGGTGCGGTGGTAGATCTCGCCAAGATCGTCCCAATGCTCGAAGTCATCCGGAGCGACTGGCAGATAGTCGTCGGGGATGGCGCCGAGGGGGAAGTCGAGGTCAATCACACCATCGGGGCAGTCGCCGTCGAGCACGAACGGCGTGGACCACAGGGCGGTTCTACCGGAGTTGTAGCCCACCTCGAATCGGGGAGGGTCGTGGGCAGCTTCGGCGAGACGCAGGCTCACGAGAAACTGCTCGACTGCAGGGTCGAACGTAAAGGGGACGTCATCCTTGCTGAGGATGAACTCATACCGACCGTCAGCGTCCGTCGCCTCGACTTCGATCTCGTCGAGAGTCTCGAACAGCAGTGCGACCCGCACTCCGACAAGCGGGTGACCGCCGATATCGGGTGGGCCCGACGGCCGGGCTCCAGCGTCGGTTACCCGCCCCCGAATGATGCAGTCCTCAGGGTCGTCGGGTGTCGTGGTGGTTGTCGTGGTCGTCGGGTTGGTGGGCGCAGTGGTTGCCGGCGCCGCAGCGTCGGGGCGAAACACCCACTCGACCCAGCATGCAGCGCAGTTCCAGTAGAAGGCACTGATCCGGATTTCAGCGTCCTCGCCCCACGGTTCCGGGACTACGAACTCGGGAGAGAGCGATCCGCTCGATGGTCCGGCATTCGGGTTGATCCCGAGCCACAAGTACGTCTCGCCCTCGAGGTTCACTCCTTCTGCCCGGAACTCGAACTGGTCCATCGGGCTGCTGTCGTCCTGGAACGAGCCGGTCATCGACCCGGAGGCGTGCAACGTGATGGTCTCTCCGGCGATCATGAACGATGGTGGCGGCTGGAAGTTGACGCTGGAGCTGACGTTCCAGTACTCGTAATCACGCTCGACCGAGGAGCTGTTGTGCGAGATGGTGTCCCAGGACACCGAGTAGCGATCGTACGTGCCATCGAACCGCGGGGATTCGTAGTAGCCCGGGGTGACGCCGACCACGAATTCGGTTGGGGCGTCGCTGGGATTGATATTCGTTTCGGCGAGGGTCCAACGACCGGGAGGGGCATCGGCAGCGGTGGCAGGGAGCGGTTGGGGAAGGGCCAGCAAGGCGAGTGAGGCGGCAGCGAGTAGTGCTGAAACCCGCCATCGCAGCACCGTGCTGATCCCCATCATCTAACCCCGACATGATCAACTGTCCGTAGCGTATCAACGGACGGACCGAGCACCGAATCGACGGCCGCTCGACGCTCGTCGGGCGGGGTCGATGGTGATCTCTGCCGGAAGGCTGCTGATTCGGCTCGCTGGCGGCTTGGGGATTAGTTGGGTTGTCTCCGAGACCGCGCCCCCACGGCAATCTGTTCAACAGCCTCCTATGGTCCTCCCCGTGGATCGGCACCAAATCCAGAAACGCACCGTCGGGACGCTCATGGCGGCGAACGCTTTCGGCTATGCCGGCTTTGTCGCCGTGGTTGCGGTTGCGGCGTTGCTGGCTTCGGAGATGACCGGCAACGACAGCATCGCCGGGATTCCGGCTGCTGCCGGCACATTGGGCACCGCTGCAGCCGCCGCCCCGCTTGCCCAGCGGTCGGTGCGGTTCGGACGCAGAATCGGGCTTCGCCGCGGCTATGTGGTCGGGGTGATCGGCTGCGGGGTGGCGTTCCTGGCCGGCCAGCTCGGCATGTTCGGTCTTCTCGTAGTGGCTATGGCCGCCATAGGTGTGGGCAACACGGCAAACCTACAGAATCGTTTTGTGGCCGCCGACCTTGCGGACGCGGACAAGCGAGCCCGATCGATCGCAATGGTCGTTTGGGTGGGCACGGTAGGTGCCGTCATTGGTTCTCCGTCGGCGCTCTGGGCCAACCGGTTGGGAACGAGCCTCGGGGCTGAGGAGTGGGTGACCCCGGCACTGCTGGGTGCGCTTGGGTTTGCGGTGGCGGGCCTCATCATCAACACGGCATTGCGGCCAGATCCGCTGGAGGTGGCAGGCGGGACGGACCCGGATGCACCCCGCCAGAACCCGATCGAGGGCGCAAAGCGGGCTCTGCGGGTGGTCTGGCCGAACGTTCAGGCGCGGCTGGCGATCGTCGTGATGGCGGTGAGCCAGATGGCGATGGTCGCGGTGATGACGATGACGCCGCTTCACATGAAGGACCACGGACACGCCGACCTGTCGACGCTGGTCATTGCAGTCCACGTGTTGGGGATGTTCGGGCTGGCCCCGTTGATTGGGCGCTGGGCGGATAGCTTCGGCAGGATCCGCTCGGTACAGGTAGGGGCTGTGATCCTCGGGGTGGGGACGGTGTCGGTGGTGGTCGCCGGCTACGTACCGGCTTTGATGTTCATCGGGCTGTTCCTGCTGGGAGTGGGGTGGAGCGTTGCTCTGATTGCGGGTTCGGCCTTGCTCACCGAGAGCCTGGCAGAGTCGGAGAGAGTCGCCGCCCAGGGCTTGGCCGACGTCATGATGAGCCTTCTCGGTGCAGCCGCCGCCTTCTCCTCAGGGTTTGTGAAGACGGCCGTCGGCTTTGAGTGGCTGGCGAACTTCGCAACGATGGCGGCAGTGCTCATCCTGCTCGGGGCGGTCAGGGTCAACGCCCGGTTGGCGATCGCCCGGGCTGGCTGAAGACCTCCTCACGACCTTCACAGGTTCTCCACATTTGTTCGAGATCGTGGATTCAACGGACAAAGGAGTTCACACATGTTTCGGTTTCTCATGCCCATCCTGGCCGGCATCGGGATCGGCGCCCTCGTCTTCGGCGGTGCCGGATCGACGGGATTCTGGCTACTGGCCTTCATCCCGCTGTTCATCTTCATCAAGATCGCGTTCTTCGGGCTGATATTCGGGGCGTTTGCCCGTCGCGGGAGCCACGAATGGAGGCGCGCCGGCTACGGGCCACCTTGGACCAGGGAAGGCTCGCCGCGGAATCGGCGGGATCGCTCTCGCAAAGGCGACCGTTCCGGTGCAGATGAGCGCCCGGGAGCGACGGATAGATTCGAGGAGTGGCACCGGATGGCCCATGCGAAAGATGAAGTCGAAAGCTGGGCGCCGAAACCGGAATAGCGCCACAATGGTTCGACCGGAACCTGTGAAGGAATGGAAATGAAGCGAGTGCTCGTCGTAGAGGACGAGATCAAGATTGCCCGTCTGGTGCGTGACTACCTGCGCCAGGCGGGCTTCGAGGTGCTCGAAGCAGCCGACGGCACGGCTGCATTGACGCTGGCGCGTTCCGAGAAGCCGGACATGATCGTGCTCGACCTGGGGCTCCCCGGCATGGACGGGTTTGATGTCACCCGGGCGCTGCGCGCAACATCGTCGGTGCCGATCATCATGCTCACGGCTCGCAGCGAGGAGACCGATCGCATCGTGGGTCTCGAGCTGGGTGCCGACGACTACGTCACAAAGCCGTTCAGCCCCAAAGAGCTGGTGGCCCGCATCCGGGCGGTGTTGCGGCGGGCGGACGCCACCGTGGGTGGGGGAGAGATGATTCGGGTCGGGTCCGTCGAGATCGACATTCCGAAACGCCGCGTCACGCTGGAAGGTCGCGAGATCGAACTCACTGCAACCGAATTCGATCTGCTGCTGGTGCTCGCCAGACAACCGGGGCGGATATACACCCGGGCGCAACTGCTCGACGCGGTGCACGGCGTGTCGTTCGAGTCGTATGAACGATCGGTCGACGCCCATATCAAAAACCTGCGGCGCAAGCTGGAGGCCGATCCAAAACGCCCGGAGCTGGTGGTGACGGTATACGGCGTCGGCTACAAGTTCTCCGATGCCTAGGCGCGGCGACTGGAACCCGGGCGGGCAATGGGGGCCCAATCCCGAATGGTGGTCGCGCCGCCAGGGAGCGGAGGCGTGGCAGGGCTTCGGCCGCAAGATGGCGGCCCGGTTCTTCGTCTTCCTGCTGGTACTCGTTGGTGGGCTAATCGGCCTCGGCGCCTTCATCGCCACAGCCATCGTGGGTACGACGTCGGCCGGTCGCTGGTTGGTGATCGGGTTGACACCGTTTCTGGCGGTTCTACTCCTGGTGCTGATCTTCCGATGGGTGCGCCGTACCTGGCTGCCGGTGCGCAACCTGATCAGCGCCGCCGGGTCCCTGGCCGACGGCGACTACTCGGCCCGGGTGGAACCGGACGGGTCGGCGGCGATCCGGCCGGTGGCCCGATCGTTCAACGATATGGCGGGGCGACTGGAGCGGGCGGACGAGGAGCGCCGGCAGCTGCTGGCCGATCTCGGCCACGAGCTGCGGACGCCGCTCACGGTGGTGCGTGGGGAGATTGAGGCGATGCTCGACGGAGTGCATCGGGCCGACCCGGACCATCTGGAGCTTCTCCTCGAGGAGGTCACCGTGATGGAGCGGCTCATTGAGGATCTGCGGACTCTGAGCCTGGCTGAAGCGGGCGCGCTGGCGTTGCACCTCGAACCCACCGACTGTGCGGACCTCGTCGGCGACGTGCTCGAAGCCCACCGTCGATCAGCTGCGGCGGCAGGGGTGGTGGTCGATCTGCGGGTTGATGGCGACGTCGGGGAGGTGGTGGTTGACCCGGTGCGGATCCGCGAAGTGCTCGCCAACCTGGTGGTCAATGCCATTCGGGCGATGCCCGACGGCGGCACGCTTACCGTTGCCGGTTCGCTCGAGGACGGCGGCGTCACAGTCGACGTTGCGGACACCGGCACGGGGATTGATCCGGCTGAGCTCGACCGGGTCTTCGATCGCTTCCGCAAGGGATCGACGTCGACCGGCTCCGGCCTCGGGCTGACCATTTCCCGGGATCTCGTGGAGGCCCATGGCGGGACAATCGCAGTGGCCAGCACGCCCGGCGTGGGCACCACGGTGACGGTTGCTCTGCCCCTGGTGCGAGCACCGGAGTGAGATCCGGCTTGCTCAGCAGCTAGAACATCAAGGTTTCTGCAAGGTCGTTCCGCGAGGGTTCGGTGATGTTCGATTCTGGGAGGGATCATGAACCGACTCGTACGACGATCAGTCACGGTGGCCGCGGCGACCGCGGCTCTCGCAACTTACATCGAAATCATCACGTTTTGGCGTCCCACAACGTAATATATTCCGTTCTGGGACGCCAAAACCGGAGGGCGTGAGGCGCCCGAACCCGTCTACAACAACTCCCCGGCCTCGTAGTAGGCCGTCAACACCGCATGCGCGCCTTCCCCGACCGCGGTGGCGATGCGGCGGTGCGAGGGCTGAACCAGGTCGCCGGCGATGAGCAGGCGAGCGGGCAAATCACCGGTTACGTAGCCGGCGTCGTCGACAGCCACGAATTCGGTCAGCAGCTCGTTGTTGGGTCGGGTACCCAGGTTGGGGACGAGGTCGCTGGCCTGCACCTGTGTGCTGACACCGTCGTGGCTGTACTCGACGATGTAGCCGGCGCCGTCGGGACGAATCGAGTCGATGGTGTCGGCCCACAACAGATCGAGCTGCACATCGGCGGGCACGTCACTGAGCGCATATGCCTTGTCGGGCAGGACTAGGACCTGTGGCCACGCCGACGCTTCGAGATCCCACTCCTCGGCCACCGTCAGCACGAACGTCCCGAGGGGCCGGTCGCTGCCGACGATGAGGGGCCGATCGGCGTCGAGGATGCGCTGGTATTCGTTTGGCCAGAAGTCAATGACGTCGATATCGGCGGCGACGCCGGTAATGAGGGGGTGCTCGTCGAGCCGCACCCACCGGTTCCCGGCGGAGACGAGGACATAGCCGGCGTCGATCTCCGCTCCCGAGAGTGTCCGCACCCGCCATCCGTCGTCGACCGGGTCCAGATCCTCGGCGTGGTCGCGGATCAACTCGACGCTTGTTGCCTCCAGCGCACGTTCCCATCGCTCCACGAGTTCCGGTCCGGTAGTGGCATCGGAGAGAAAGTTGGTGACGTGCCCGATCTTGGCCACCGTCCCACCGATGGGACCGCTCTCAATGACACAAGCCGACATGCCGACCGAATCGGCAATCAGCGCGCCCGATAGTCCGGCCGGCCCGGCCCCGACAATGGCGATGTCGTACATGCCGGTGAGGGTACCGTCGTGATTCAGGGTGAACACAACCCTCTCCTGGGATGGGTTCGATTCCATCGAACTCAATGCGGATTGCATCCGCCAAGGTCACCTCAGCCGGGCCGACCTCGAGCGTGATCTCGGTCCCCGGACCGTGGACACCCTGTTCAGCAAAGGTGCCGTCGGCGAGTTGACCGATGGGGTGATCCTCAAGTCCCCATCTCAACCTGCCGACAACCACCCTCTGTGGTTGACCGCGGCTCGAAGGGGAAACCGTTGCACGGATGGAGGACACGTCTGACGGCACTGGCCACGCTCGCCCTCGTCGCCGCCATCACCCCCGCCGCCTCCGGTGCTCCACCCGAGCTGGCCCGCCCCGTTCCGATCGATTGGGAAGCTCCCGTTGTCGTCGACCGCGACCCCGGCTACGCCACCCAGGGCCTCTTCGACGACGACCCGACCGGGCTCGTCCCCAAGACCCCGTTCGTGCAGCGTTACTCACTCGACCAGGACTACTGGGAGGTGTGGCTGTGCGGATCAGTGTCGGCCTCGATGAGTTCTATCATCGCCACGCTCAACGCCGCCTCGGTCGACTACTTTGATTCGATCTCCGGCGGCGTATACGAGCCGGTGTTCAGCGCCGGTGGCTCGATCACTACGGATGGGAATGGCGACTGCCTCCCAGAATTCCTGGACGGAACGTACCCGACGGCCGGGTCTCAGGAGGGCGTCCTCATCGTCGACCATGACTACGGCAGCGGGGGCTACGCCTCACCAGGCTGGACCTGTATCAACACCCAACCCGACTGCACTGGAATCGGGTCCACCTTCCCCAGCAACCGTCGCTACGTCGTACTCGGTGAAGCGGTCCTGCCCTACGCCAGCATCATCAACCACGAGATCGGCCACACCCTGCAATGGCCGCACTCCAACTCGGGCCTCGGCGGCGAGTACGACAACCCGATCGACCTGATGAGTGGCAACCGGAGAGAAGGCGGCGGCACCGAGAGCGACCCCTACGACACCCTGTCGTACAGCCGCTTTCAATCGGGCTGGGTATCCAACTCCGACGTGGCAATCGCCGACGGCAGCTACCAGGCGGTGACACTCCAACCCCACAACGTATCCGGGACCCAGCTGCTCGCCATCAAGACCGCCCAGGCAGGCAGGTTCTACGTCTTCGGGGCCCGCACCACCAGCACCTACGACCCGATCCCGTCCGCCTGGCAAGGAGTCGAGGTGTACGAAGTGGATTACTACTGCGGCGACCAGGACTTCATCGACTACAGCAACGGCATCTGCCCCGGCATCTACCGGGACCAGACCCAGCAGCCACCCAGTCCCAACGGAGTGGGCCATGTGCTGGGGGTGGGGGAGAGTGTGGTGCTCGAAGGACTCACCGTCACTGTCACCGGGACCACCGCCACCGGATACACCCTTACCGTCGATCCCGACCCGGGAACCGACACCGAGCCGACCGCTCCGGGCACCCCGACTGCGGTCCCCGGCGACGAGCAAGCCAGTATCAGCTGGACTGCAGCCGCAGACGGCGGCTCGCCGATCCTCAACTACGACCTCGAAGTAGACGAGGTCGGCGGTGGCAGCACCGTCAACGACGTAGGGGTCACCCTCGAGACGACGGCGACCGGGTTGAGCAACGGCACCACCTACCGGGCCCGGGTCCGGGCTACCAACGCCATCGGCGATGGTCCCTGGTCGAGTTGGTCCTCCGATTTTGTCCCCGGCGCAGTGCCCGCAGCACCCGGCAGTCCGGAGGTGTCAGCCGGGGACGCGTCCATCTCTGCCGGCTGGGTCGCCCCCGGCGACGATGGGGGATTCCCCATCACCAACTACGAATTGCAGCTCAACGACCAAACCGCCGCCACCAACACGTACCTCGATGCCGGCACGTCGCTGACGGCCGAGGTCGATGATTTGGTGAACGGCCACACCTACCGCCTCCGGGTTCGCGCCGAAAACGCACGCGGCAGCGGGCCCTGGTCGCCCTGGTCTGATGGGGTTGTCCCGGTGACGGTCCCGAGCGCACCGCTCGAGCCGACGATCACCGTGACCGCGGTCGATGCGGCGACGGCGTCTTGGGCCCCACCCGCCGACGACGGCGGATTGCCGATCACCGGCTACGAGCTGACGCTAGAGAATCGCACCGGTGGTGGGTCGGTGAACCACGATCCCGGCACCGCAACAACGCATGGCTTGACCGGGCTCACCACCGGCGACACGTACCGCTACCGGGTCCGTGCCGAGAACTCTGAAGGCTGGAGCGCTTGGTCGGCCTGGTCACCGGATTTCATCCCGGGCACCGTGCCCTCGGCACCGGGTGTTCCCGACGTGGTGGCCGGAGATGCCGAAATCACCGCCAGCTGGACCGCAGCATCCGGCCTCGGCTCAGCGGTGGATGCGTACGAGGTGGAGCTGGAGAACGAAGGCGCGGTCACGGTTGGGGCGGTGCTGATGCATACGTTCACAGGTTTGGTCAACGGCGAGGATTACAGGGTCCGGGTGCGAGCCCACAACGACTCGGGCTGGGGCCCCTGGTCGGGTTGGTCGGTGACCGCCACTCCGGAAGCGCCGCCGGTGCCGCCGGTGCCGCCGAACACTTTCATCGACGACGACGGTTCTGTGTTCGAAGCCGACATCGAGTGGTTGGCCGCCGCCGGGATCACGAGAGGCTGTAACCCCCCCGCCAACGACCGCTTCTGCCCGGATGCCCCGGTCACTCGGGATCAGATGGCGGCGTTCCTGGTGCGGGCGCTGGATCTTCCCGCCGGTGACGCAGTGGACTTCGTCGATGATGACGGTTCGGTGTTCGAGTCCGATATCGAGGCGCTGGCGGCGGCCGGGATCACCTTGGGCTGCAATCCGCCGCGGAACGACCGCTTCTGTCCGCGCGAGCCGGTGACGAGGGGTCAGATGGCGGCGTTCTTGGTGCGTGGTTTGAGTCTCCCTGCGGGAGGCGGGGTCACCTTTGCGGATGATGACGGTTCGGTGTTCGAGTCCGATATCGAGGCGTTGGCGGCGGCCGGGATCACCTTGGGCTGCAATCCGCCCACTAACGACATGTTCTGTCCCAATTCGTCGGTGACCCGTGCACAGATGGCGGCGTTCTTGCACCGCGCACTAGGGGCCTAGCTAGCAAGGCCATCGGCTATCGGCCGTGGGCGAGCTGGTCGCCAGACTTTGCTCCTGGAGATCGGCTTCGCATAACTGATCATGAGGGCTGCATTCCACATTGGGTTATCCCTCCTTTCCCAACTTGGATGCACTCCAATCACCATGCGAACCAGACAAGTGGTCGTGTCGGCCGACAATCCTTTCGATCGTTGCCGGCAGGTGGCGGAGCACCGTCCTCGCGCCCACAACGCGGACGGATAACTCGAATCCAGGTGCCCGCGCTACATTGAGCTTGTGAACGAGAGGAACATCGCCCTCCGCCGTGCTCTGTTCAAAGCGGTGGTCGCGATCGCAATAGTTGTCATTATTGCGACGAGCCTGCTCTGGTGGAGAGAAGGCATCTATCTGCCTCGTGCGTTCATGCTCGTTGTGATGATGCTTGGCGGTAACAACTCGCTGTTGGAGCTCGACTCGCGACAGACCGACACCCAGGTGATGGCAACGTTCATCGCTGTTGTGCGCATCTTGGTCATGGCCCTTGCTGCGGCGACCATCTTGGATTTCATACTGCGACAACGTCTGCCCATGCTGTACACACGTAGGAGCAAGCGAATGCAAAACCACGTCATCCTGTGCGGGCTCGGCAACGTCGGGTATCGCGTAGCCCACGAGCTACAACGCTTCGACACCGAGGTGACCGTGGTCGAGCTCGACCCATCTGGCCCCTTCGTGCACCTTGTTACAGAGCAGGGAATCCCTGTTCTTTTCGAGGACGCCCGCAAGACGGAGGTACTGGTCAAAGCGGGTCTCGAACGCGCATCGTCGGTAGTTGCGTGCACCAACAACGACCTCACGAACGTCGAGATTGCCCTTGATGCTCGCGAGGTTCGCCCTGACATTCGCATCGTGATGCGACTTTTCGACCAGGGATTGGCATCGAAGATCGTTCACAGTTTTGATATCGACGCCGCGTTTAGCGCTTCGGCGCTCGCCGCCCCAGCTTTCGCCGCCGCGGCGGTTGATCCATCGGTGCGGGACAGCTTCTACGTCGGAGATGTGTTGTTTGTGCATTCGGTATTCGAGGTTCCGGAAGGATCGCCTCTAACCCACCAATCGGTCTGGGACATATGGGGCAAGTACGATGTCAATACCCTGATGTTTACCAACTCTGCTGGTGTTGGTTCGTGGCACCCCAGTCCTACTTTGCACATTCCCGGGGACTCGACCATCACGGTCGTAGGTCCGTACGAAAGCGTGCAACATCTCCAGGCTGACCACGGAATCATTGACCCTGCGGCGAGGGTGAAACACGAAACGGTGCCCGTGAAGCAAGAAGACGGCCCAACGGCACAACCGGGGCAAGCCGGATAGCGCGACCGCAACCGGCGAGATGATCCCGGTCTATCGGGTGCGCGTACTCGGCTGAAGGGCACACAACGCCCGGGCATGCCGGCTGCGCGGGATGCTGCGCCTATCCGCTCACCGAGGCGCGCTGGGTCTGAGACGCCACCTGCTGTAACTCGACGACGACCTCTCGCCCCAGTTCTTCCGACAACGAATCCGCCAACGCCAACACGCTCGGCAATTCTCCCGAGCTGGCTACGACCACGTCGACGTTGGTGACACCCCCTTCGACGATGACCTCCACCTCGATGACGTCTGCGGACGATTCCGCTGCTTCTGCCCAGTCCTCGACGATGAGGGCAACGTCGGTTCCCTCCGGAGGCCGAGACAAGAAGCCGGGTCCCGACCACTGCAGCGGGAAGACCATCAGCACTACAGCCAGCACCACCCAGCGCATGCCGCGCAAGATCTGGCCGGCGCCTCCGGCCAGACTCATCCCAGGGACATAACCGACGAAGATGAAGGTGATCGCCCCGGCAAACATCACCCCGGTGACGTTGGCCAGCACCAGCAGCAACGCCCCGACTGCCATGTCGGTCCTCCCCCACTGGAGGGAGATCCCGACTGTCGCCAACGGCGGAACGAGAGCCACGGCAATGGCAGCCCCGGCCATAGCTTCGGCCGCCTCTCTCCTCACGATCGTGTAGGCGCCGACGGTTCCGGCCAACATGGCTACACCCAGGTCGCGGATGTTGGGCTCGGTGCGGGCAAGCAACTCGTCCGGGGGCGTTTCAAATGAAGCCACTGCAAGGCCGATAGCCGCGGCAAGTGCGATCGCTCCGCCGGCCGCCACCAATACCACCACAGCTTGCTGGATTCCTCGGATCGGCCAGCCCCTGACTATGGCCGCCGACACCCCGAGTACGGGGCCCATCAGGGGCGCCACCACCATTGCCCCGATGATCACCGCCGGCGAGTCGGCTACCACCATCAAAATCGCAAACCGCCATACCCAGGGCCGGAAGCGTGGTCCCTCGTGATACATCGAGCGGGTGACCCGCTGCCTGCGCCTCGCGGTGACAGGCGACCGGGCGTCGAGTGCTTCGCCCAGACGTTGCACTGCTTGTCGCGCTGCGTCACGCATCGTCGTGCGATCGATTGGCTACCTCCCCGCCATCCACCACTTAGAGTGGTCTAATCGCCCCTAAGAGCGCGACAACATGAGGCTATGAAACCGCAAGGGAATGGCATCCCAGATCGCCCGATCGGCAGTCTTGCCGCAGACTGAGCCGGCCAAGTGAGTCGGACGCTTCATGCGGAATTCGCTCCTGCGGGTGCGTGTGGGCGCCTTCAGCTTGCGGGGGGGAGCGCAACCACGCAGTCGGCCGATCCGCCATGTAGGCCTACGCCAATCGCAGTGGACGGATCCGAGCCATGTCGGCGAAGTCCTGGTCTGCGGCGAGGAGTTCAGAGCCGGTGCGGATAGCGATGCCGGCGATCATGCAATCGATGAGATCTCGGGGGGTGATACCACCGGCACGACAGGCCCGATATGCCTTGGCGGCTCCGGCGAAGTCGGCAACAGGGTCGGTGCTGAGCCACTGGAACGACTTGAGGAGTCTCTCTAGTTCGGTGTGTCGTGTCTCATCTTTGGCACCTGCGAGAACCTCCATCAAAACGGCCTCGGTCACGGCGAGCCTGTCGCCGCCTTCGGTGATGAGCGAAGTCAGGGCTTGGTCTGTGGCCGATCCCGTCGCCCGGTCGTATTCCACCCAGGCTGAAGTGTCGGCGAGTATCACGGGCGCTGATCGGCGGGAATGGTGCCGATGGCATGCGCCCCCCGCATGTCGAGGGCTTCGGCGATTGTCAGCGGTGTTCCGGCGAGGTGCCGCAGCGCAAGGTCCACGGCTTCACGTTTGGTATGGACTGCGTAGCGTCTCATGATGATCGCAACGAGTTCTTCGTCGAGATCGATATTTGTTCTTGCCATGTCCCCAGGATGCACCATAGATACACCTCATACACCTGATATGTGACCGGCGACTGCATCACCCGGGGACTCGAGCCCAACCAAATCGGCCGGCGCCTCAACGATCCGGACGAACGCAGCGGCCTGTCGTTCTTCCACGTCGTGCTGACGATCGGCGGTTGATTGCGCTCGTACTCGAGGCCGCAACCAGGAGCTGGGAACGATCCGTTCAGCCGCCGTAGGTGGCAAGCAACCGATCGACGTGCTGTTCCAGCCACTCTCGATCGACGGGGGAGCGTCGGATCAGCGCCCTGAAGAAGATGGGGGAGACTAGATCCTCGGCCATCCGGTCGACATCGACGTCCTCCGGCAGGTCACCGCGTGCGGCGGCCGCTTCGAGGATGGACCGGATGCGGCCAAAGCGAGTGGTCGTGAACCGTTCCTGCATCGCCGCCATCTTGGGGTCGCGTCCAGCCTCAGCGATCAGAGAGAGCAGCATCGGGCCAACGTTGTCGGGTCCCAGTCGGGCGGCAAGTTCGGTGATCATCGAGAGCAGGTCGTTGCGCAGGTTCCCGGTTTGGTCGAACGGGACGTGAGCGATTTTGCAGTCGACGGCTTCGGCGAGAAGGTCGGTGCGGTCCGGCCAGTGGCGATAGATCGTCGAGCGGGCGACTCCGGAGCGCTCGGCAACGGCCTCGATGGTGGTGCGGCCAAAGCCGACCTCGCCGATCAAGGCTGCAGTGGCGTCCAGCACGACGTTGCGGGTGCGTTCGATTCTTGGGTCAATCATGGCCTCCCCAGTATATATCGAACAAGTGTGTTGCGCAATGCAACAGTTGTGTTCTAGTATGCAACACAGATGTCCGATATCTTTTGGAGAGCAAACATGCGAGTCACACAGGAACAGAAGTACCGGCGTCGCTGGGGCACACTTGCGGTGCTCAGCCTCAGCCTCGTGATCATCGGCCTCGATAACACCATCCTCAATGTGGCCCTACCGACGCTGCAACGTGATCTCTCGGCAACGGCATCCGAACTGCAATGGATGGTCGACTCATACGTGCTGGTCTTTGCCGGGCTACTGCTGACGATGGGTGCAGTCGGCGATCGGTTTGGGCGGGCCAAGGCGCTCGTGGCGGGTTTGGTGATCTTCGGTGGCGCCAGCGTCGCTGCGGCGTTCACCAGTTCGGCCACTCAACTCATCGCCGCCCGGGCCGTAATGGGTATCGGCGGGGCGCTGATCATGCCGGCCACCCTATCGATCATCACCGACGTTTTCCCCCGCGAGGAGCGGGGCCGGGCCATCGGCATCTGGGCGGCGGTTGCCGGTCTCGGCATCGGAATCGGGCCGGTCGTCGGCGGTGCCCTCCTCGAGTCCTTCTGGTGGGGCTCGGTGTTCCTGGTCAACGTCCCGGTGGTGCTTGGAGCCCTCGTCCTCGGCTTCTTCCTGGTTCCCGCCAGCCGCGACCCGGAGTCGACTCCGCTCGACATCAAGGGCGCCATCACCTCGATGGTGGCCGTATCCGCACTTGTCTACGGCATCATCGAAGGTCCCACTCATGGCTGGATGTCCGGTCAGGTGCTCACTGCTTTCGGGCTGACTGCGGTGTTCGGGGGCCTCTTCATTGCAGTGGAGCGGCGTCACGATCATCCAATGCTCAATCTGAACTACTTCAAGAACCGCCGGTTCTCCGGGGGAGCCACCGCCATCAGCATCGCCTTCTTCTCGTTGTTCGGCGTGATCTTCCTCCTCACCCAGTACCTCCAGTTCGTCCAGGGCTACTCGGCGCTGGAGGCCGGGCTACGGACCGCCCCGATCGCGGTGGGAATGGTGCTGGGAGCAGCGAGCGCGCCGCGACTCGTCGAAAGGTTCGGCACCGCCCGGGTGGTTACGTTCGGCCTCGTCGTCCTGGCCGCGGTCCTCGGCGTGTTCACCACCTTCGCGATCGACACCGAGTACTGGGTGATCGGGACTGCGATCGTTGCACTCTCGTACGGGATGGGCAACGTCATGGCGCCGTCGACCGATGCCGTTATGGGTGCGGTGCCGGTTGCCAAGGCGGGTGTGGCCTCGGCCACCAACGATGTCACCCGCCAGGTTGCAGGAGCGATTGGCGTTGCTGTGGTCGGATCTGCTTTCAACTCGGCGTATACGGCAAACATGGAGTCGGCGGTCGCTCAGCTGCCGCCCGAGGTCGCTGCCGCCGCTTCGAACTCCATCGGCGCCGCCGGGCGAATCGCGGCGGAGCTGCCTGCTGAGGCCGGCGCCAACCTGCTCGGCGCAGCCCAGCAAGCTTTTGTCGATGCCATGGGTGTGGCCATCTTCTTCCCGATTGTCCTGGCAATCGTCGGTGCTGCGCTGGTTGCCCGGTTCATGCCGGCCGAGCACGGTGCTGAGGTGTCGACGGAGGAAACACGAGAAGAGCAGCCACTGACCTCGGGTCGGCCGGCCACAGCCGCCGGCAAGGCCTGAGTGCTGCGGCTCCCGCAGGGGCGGTGGGCACGGTGAGGGTACCGCCGTGTTCCCTGGGTGGAGTTCAGCCTCGCAAGCTCCTGCGGCCAACACTCCCATGCGGTGGTCGCGATGAGGCATCGAAGCTAAGCCCAGCAGAATTGGGGCCCGCAGTAGCGAGCCCCAATTGCGTGCCGACACGGGGTCCGGTCAAGCGCTGTTGGTGGCTCCGCCGATGACGGCCCCGCCGATGGCCCAGTGGCCCTGGGGCACCTCCTCGTAGACCACCCAGGTCTTGTCGCGGAAGGATTCGCCTTCCACTGCAACCATGGCCTCGGTGACCTTGTCGATCATCGCGGTCTTCTGTTCGGACGTGAATACGTTCTCCGGTGCCTTGATCGTCACTAATGGCATGGCCGACCCCTCACGCCGGGCGGGCCTTTAGTCGAGGAGATGTACCTAAGGGCGCTGGGGTGACATCCGCACTGCACAAGTACGGCTCCTGAAGGCCCAAACCCCGGCTAAGCGTTGTTGGCCTCGGTTGCAGCGGTACGTCGACTTCCTCGAGGTCCCAGGCGAATCGTGGTCAATCCAGCAGGTCCGCTGGATCGAACGTGATTTCCGCTGGACCGATGTCGATGGTGACCGCGGTGCCCGGCCCGTGCACGCCTCGTTCGGCATAGACGCCGTCCACCAGCTCGTAGACCGTGATCTCCGGCCCGGCAGGGTCGATGATCCAGTAGCGCATGACGCCCGCGGCAGCGTACTTGTGCGCTTTGCGGATGATGTCGCGTACTGGGTCCGACGACAGGATCTCAACAACAAGGTGCGGTGTTCCGGTGAAGCGAACATCTTCTCCGTTGTCGTCGAACACCATCACGTCTGGTCCGAACTCGTCCGCTGCGGGCTTCCAACCCCAGCCTCCGCGGACACGCGTAGGCGCGGACACGGCGCCTCTCAGGATGCTCTCCAGGTTGAACGAGACATCCTGGTGCCGCCCGCTCGGGAACGGGCTCATGACCAGCTCCCCGTCGATGTACTCACCCCGAACATTGGGCCCGAGGGCTTCGTACTCGTCCCAGGACATCGGAATTCGATCTCCGGGTTGCGTGGTGGTTGTTTCCATGTCCTACACGATATACGCGTGCCGCTCGTGGCGGCACGCGTGGCTTCCTCCGAGGTGGTGGGCCGATGCGATCGGCTTGCAGTTCGGATGCGATCCGAACTGCGGTCATCGTGTCAGGCGAGTGTGACAGAACGGGCAAACCGCACCAGTCCCGTCGGAAAGCCTCCGTGTGGTGCTACCTACTCCTGGTCGTCGAAAGCTTCCACGATGGCGTCGGCGACCTCATCCTCGAGTTCGGAGAGATCCGCTCCGGGCCGTGGTTTGAGCAGGAACTTCGAGCCGCAGTTGCAGGTCACCCAGACCCTGCCGTGTCTGTCGGTGTGTCGAGGTAGTGGTTCGCCTGATGGGCTGGTGCCGTAGTCATGCGCGATCTCGTGCCGGAACTCGCGGTCGGCCTCGAGCGGGTGGTAGTCGTCATCGTCGTACATAGAGTCGACGCTCGCTTTCGCTATCGCCGTTTGCCCCCGGTTCGGATCAAGTCAACAGGTCCGCAGGGTCGAAGGTGACTTCTGCCGGACCGATGTCGAGTGTGACCTCGGCACCGGGACCGTTGCGGTTTTGCTCGACAAATACCTCTCCCACGATCCTGTAGACGGTGATCTCTGGGCCGTCGGGATCGATGATCCAGTAGCGCTCGACGCCTGCAGCGGCGTACTTGTGTGCCTTGCGGATGATGTCGCGTGCTGGGTCCGATGACAGGACCTCAACAACAAGATGTGGCGTGCCGGTGAAGCGCTTCTGCTCCTCGGTGCTGTCGAACACCATCACATCGGGCCCGAACTCATCCGCTCCGGGCTTCCAGCCCCAGCTGCCAATGACGTCTATGCCTGCCGGTATGGCGCGCTTGATGAGGGTCTGCAGATTGAACGCGATCCGTTGATGGTTCTGGGTTGGGAGGGGACTCATGACGAGGTCCCCGTCGATGTACTCACCCCGGACATTGGGTCCGAGGGCTTCGTACTCATCCCAGGACATCGGGATTCGATCTCCTGGCTGCATGGTGGTTGCTGCCATGTCATACACGATATACCTCCTCGTCCTCCTGCGGTGGTGCGCCTCCGTCATCTTGCCGGAGAGCTGGGACAGGTTTGGGCCACGGCCGAATACCCACAGCGGTCGACGAGGCCTCCGGCCGGGACTGATGGGACGGCACGGCGATGTCATCGGTCTTCCCTTCGCATTCTCCCCCAGGTGGGACTGGGGTTCGTCCCCCATTCAACTGGGCACGGTATTGGCCAAGAGTCCCGGTATGGAAGACACATTGCCCCGCGCCGACCGACGAATACGCTGGCTGAAGGTTCTCCGA
>CAMYKI010000056.1 GCA_947258985.1 uncultured Acidimicrobiaceae bacterium | reverse complement strand
ACACGGACTTGGTGCACGGCACCAAGTCCGTCGCGTCTGGCGTACGTGGTAGCGCTATTAAGCGCTCACGTACGCCAGAGTTCCGACGACGTGGTCGGGTTCGTGTCGGATCTGTTGCCAGGTGAACCTGTATACGGTCCATCCCAGAGCGTGCGCCCGGTTCTGCTTTTCCCGATCGCGTTGGAATGCTTCGGAATCCATGTGCCATCTCTCACTGTCGAGCTCGATGAGCACTCGGCGATCCGGGTAGGCGAAGTCGAACCGACCAACGAAGGCTCCGCTCTGATCCCGGACCTCCACCTGTGGGTGAGGCATGGAGAGGCCGGTCAGATCGATGAGGGACCGGAAGGCGTCCTCCAGAGCGCTTTCGGTGAGTCCTGCCCAAGCAAGCCGTTCTTCGAGGAGAAGACGGATCGTTCCGACACCGGTGCGGCCGGGACGACCGACTCGCTTGACGAATCGTTGTATCCCGTCGAGGGAGAACGTCATGTCTCGCAGGCCCTTGTCGAGACAGCGAGCTACGGTGCCCAGCGACGCCGAGGCTCCAAGGTCAACGATGGTGCGGACGGCGCTGGTGACCGCGACACCGTCGATAGACACGATGTCGGTGGGTATGAGGTCCTTGGACTCGTGGACGCTGGCGGTGCCTCTCCGGACGCGGAAGTGTCGCCTGCAGGTCACCTCGACCAGATCGGGGCGAGAGTCGGTCAGCTCCCACAGGTAGGCGGCGGTCATGTGCGACGCTGCCGCCGGTTCGCCCACCGATAGAACAGCTGCAGTCACTCGTCGGTGCCAGGTGTCGGCGCCGGGAAGCCCGAAGACCTCCGGGAGGACGCGTTCGTAGATGTTGTTCGATACCCGAGTGTCCAACGTTCGGTCCTTCAACCCGACGGCCCTGGCTTGAGATCTTGTGAACAGCCCGTGCTGAGTACGGGCGATCGCGGCAATTGCCTGGTTCTCCATTCCCATCTGTCACCCGTGCCACATTCGCACTGGTGGTGGCGGTATACCGCCACCACGTACGCCAGACGCGATAGCGTGGGGGCATGAGTCGCCCGGAACGAGCAGAGCGATCGCCATCCGGCCGTCGGGAGCCACCCCCGTTTCGGCAGGTCTCGTTGTTGCGGCGGGTCAGCCTCTCGCCGCGAATGGTCAGAGTCACGCTTGGGGGACCGGAACTGGCGGGGCTGGTCGTGGATCAACCGGCGGCCAGCGTGCGGCTGTTGCTGCCGGCTCCCGGTACCGAGGAGTTGGTGCTGCCTGCATGGAACGGCAACGAGTTCCTCCTTGCCGACGGAACACGACCAATCATCAGGACCTTCACCCCACGCCGACTCGATCCGGATCGGCTCGAACTGGACCTGGAGATGGTGATACACGACGGCGGGATTGCGGCGGATTGGGCAACGGAATCGCAGAGTGGGGCCGCGGCCGCGGTTTCAGGTCCCGGACGCGGCTATGTGATCGACACCGACGTCCCCGAGTATGTGTTGATCGGGGACGAAACGGCGCTTCCTGCCATCTCCCAACTCCTCGAGAGGATCCCACACAGCGTGCCTGTATCGGTACACCTCGAGATCGCAGAACCTGCAGCCCGGATCCCGCTGCCGGTGCATCCCCTTGCAGTGGTCGAGTGGCACACCCTCCCGCCGGGTCGGGCTGCCGGGGAGTCGCTGGTTAGGGCGACACGTCGAGCGGACATCGATCCTACGGCCGTGTTGTGGTGCGCCGGGGAGGCCGCCGCAATGCATGCGATCCGAAAACACGTCTTCGAGGACCTCGGCATCGCCCGCAGCCAGGCCACGATCCGGGGTTACTGGAAGTCTGGCGTACGTGGTGGCGCTATTAAGCGCCCACGTACGCCAGACGCGATCGGAAGCTAGCTGGCTGCTTTGGACTGGATATCCGTGGCGAGTTTCTCGACTTCGGGCCAGGCCGTGCTGAGTGTGAAGCCTGCCGTCAGTGCCAGGCCGTCGCGGTGGAAGCTCACTTTGAGCACCGGTCGGCGCCCTCCCCATTGACCGGCATGCCACTTGCCCACATCTGTAGATGTGATCTCATCCCAGCCGATGTGAAGAAGCTCTTTTGCGAGCTTCCTCTTGAAGTGGATGCCGATTACGTCCAGGTCGAACTCGCCGTTGCCCCTGGCGAAGAAACCCGGGGCGCGGTAGCGCCGCCACCACTTCCCGTCGATTTCCGTACCGAAGTAATGCCCTTGCTTCACGTGCTGCTTCCTGTCGTCTTCTGGAGTCTGGCGTACGTGGTGGCGCTATTAAGCGCCCACGTACGCCAGACGGCCTAGCTGCCGGCCGTCCCTAGGGTCTTCCAGATGTCGACGCCGCAGGCGTTCTCCACCATCCCGTAGGGATACGGCGGAAGACCCGGTGCAGATACCATCGTCAGGCGATCGAGGTTGCTTTCGGACATCTTGTACTCGGCCGCCGCCAGACTCTGACGAAGTTGCTCCGCGGTGCGGGCACCGAGAAGCACGGATCCGACTCCCGGTCGCTCCAGGAGCCAGCGCAGCGCAATCTCGCCGATCCACGCCCCGGTGCGTTCAGCGATTGCCGTCGCCTCATCGATGATGGCCCACACCCGATCCGTATTGCGCGTGTTGTATGCCTCAACACCACGCCCCGGATCCTCTCCGAGTCGGGTTGCGCCGGTCGGTGGTGTGTCTCTCTGGTACTTGCCGGTCAGCCACCCGCCTCCGAGCGGAGACCATGGGCAGAGAGCAATGCCCTCCTCGAGACAGAGGGGCAACAACTCCAGCTCGATTCCGCGATCCAGCAGGTTGTACTGCGGCTGGAAGGCGACCGGCGAAGCCAGACCGGCGTTGGCGGCGGTATCGAGGATCTTCTGCAATTGCCAGCCGGTGGTGTTGCTCCATCCGATCGAGTGGATCTTCCCTGCAGCTACGGCATCGGTGAGGGCACCCAGCGTGTCGAGAAGTGAGGCTGCCGGATCCCATCCGTGGATGTAGAAGAGGTCGATTGCCTCGACACCGAGCCGTGCCAGCGAGGCATCGAGCGCTTTGACAACCCCCCGCCGGGAGGCCCCCGAAGAGCCGGCGGGTGGCATGAAGCGGGCCTTTGTAGCCAGGATCATGTTGTCTGGACGGCGGGAATCCAACCATCGACCGATGATGCGCTCGGATTCGCCTCTGGCGTAGATGTCCGCAGTGTCGATGTACGTTCCCCCGGCGCGGGCGTAGATATCGAGTTGCTGATGGGCTTCAGCCTCTTCGGTCTCCGCCCCAAAGGTCATCGTGCCCAATCCCAGCTCGCTCACGAACGGGCCGCCTCGGCCAAGTTGGTTTGTCTTCATGTGTGGAGTCAACCGCATCCGCGCCGAAGTCGCAAGGGCCACTGTCGGGGGCTTTCCTCAATGGCATTCCCCACTGTGCCGATACTATTTGTGGCAAGGCAATGTGGAGACATCATTACGGAGCCTTCGACACCCGACAGGGTCGTTCGCGAGATCGACGTCGCTATCGAAGAGGCGGCACATCGTCACGCGCCCGTTCCCGATGGGCGGCCCCGGCTCGCCAGGGTCGTTGTCGGGCTTGCGGGAGCCGTGGGCGTGGCGATAGTGGCCACAGCGCTGGCGGTAGGGCCATTGGCCGACCAGCGGCTTGCGCAACTGGGTCTGCTGGTGGCCATCTGCCTGGTGATCATTCCCGCAGCCTGGTTCATCACGGGGTCGGCACGGCGGGGCGGGCCACGGACACGTGCTCAGGTCTCTCCCGAGCAGCGCCCCGCCCGCACCCAGGATCAACAGAAGCTCAGCTATCTGGCCCGCTACGACCCATTGACCGGGCTGATCAACCGGTTCCTCTTTGGCGACCGGCTGCAGAGCGCCATCGCTCGGGCCAAGCGCGACGAGGCTCTGGTTGCGTTGATGTTCCTCGACCTCGATGACTTCAAGGCCGTGAACGATCACCACGGGCACGCCATCGGTGACGCTCTGCTCAAGCAGGTGGCAAAGAGAATCGTCGGCTCCGTGCGGGAGACGGATAGCGTCGCCCGCATCGGCGGGGATGAGTTCACTGTGATTCTCGAGAGCGCCACCCGCCTCGAGGATGCCGGCCAGGTAGCGGCCAAGATCCTCGATGCTGTAGCCGAGCCATACCTGGTCGGAAACCGGGAACTGCGCGTTACAGCTTCCATCGGGATTGCCATGTACCCGTTCGACGCCGACAGCTCGCAGGCCCTTCTCCGCGACGCCGACATAGCGATGTACTCGGCGAAGGCGTCCGGATCGAACAACTTCCAGTACTTCACCCCGAAGCTCAGGCAGAGTGCCTCGGAGCGGTTGGGCCTCATCGACGGGTTGCGCCACGCCGTCGGCACCGGGGAGGGGCTGCGCCTCGTCTATCAGCCGTGGATCGAGTTGGGCACGGGCACGGTTGCCGGGGTCGAGGCGCTGCTTCGTTGGGAGCACCCCGACCTGGGCATGGTCCCCACCGAGCGGTTTATCGCTCTCGCTGAGGAGACCGACCTGATTGTGCCCCTCGGCCTCTGGGTCATGAACACCGCGTGCAGCCAACTCAAGGAATGGCACAACTCGGGACTCGAGCAGTTTGCGGTCTCCATCAACGTATCCCCCCGGCAGCTGAAGCGTGGCAATCTGGCAGAGGTTGTCGAAGACACGCTGGCGCGCACGGGGCTCGACGCCTCATGGCTCAAGCTGGAGCTGACCGAGCGAACCCTTGTCGAGGACACCGAGACGGCCCGTCGTACTCTCGATCGCTTGCGCAATATCGGCGTTGCGATCGCCATCGACGACTTTGGCACCGGGTACTCATCGCTGAGTTATCTCAAGAGCTTTCCCATCGATGCCATCAAGATCGATAGAGAGTTCGTTCGCGACGCCGTGGTCGACGAAGACACAGCAACGGTGGCCAAGTCCATGGTCTCGCTCGCGAGGAAGCTCAACCTCCAGGTTGTTGCCGAGGGGGTCGAAACGAGGGAGCAGCTGGATATGGTCCGCGACCACGGCTGCACCCTTATCCAAGGGTTCTACATCTCACGCCCATTGGCTGTGGAGCGGGTGCCCGGCGCCATCGAAAAGGGATTCGGTTTCGGGCCCGATCCGGCTACAGGGCATCCGCGAGCTCGTTCGGCCTGGTAGCCGTCCAAACACCGGCACCCCACTACGCTTCCGTGGATGATTTCTCCCGACAGAGTTTCGATCGGCATCGGCGTGGGCACTCAACCGCCGTTGCGCCGGATCGCCATGGCGACCCGCGCCGCACGCGTCTACCGCCTCGATGCAGTGTGGACGGTCGACCACTTCCAGGGTTGGTTCCCCCAGGAATTGTGGAACAAGGACATGGCGTGGATGGCCGGTCCCGGATCGACCCCTCACGCCTACTTCGACTACCAAGCCCTTGTTGGGTATCTCGCACGGCGAGCGGGGCCGATGCACATCGGAATAGGCGTTACCGAAGCGTTGCGCCGTCATCCTGTTCTTCTCGCCCAGACCGCCATGACCCTGTCCCACATGACTGACGCCCCGCCCATCCTCGGGATCGGGGCCGGCGAGCGAGAGAACACGGTCCCTTACGGAATCGAGTTCGATAGGCCGGTCGGCAGGCTCTCCGAGGCGTTGCCGATCATCCGGCGGTGTTTTGACTCGAAAGGGCCTTTTGACTTTGACGGTGAGTTCTTCGAGATGAGCAAAGCGATGATGGACCTCGGCCCGGCAGAGGGGAAGCGGCCGCAGATCTGGATTGCAGCTCACGGGCCCCGTATGTTGCGTCTGACCGGTGAGTACGGCGATGGCTGGTACCCGACCTTTCCGATGAGCCCTGAAGACTACGCAGCTGCGCTTACGGCGATTCGCGATTCTGCTCGGGCTCATGGCCGGGACCCCGACAGGATCGTCCCCGGCAACCAGCTACTCGCGGTGATCGGTAGAACTGAAGGTGAGGCCCGTTCCCACCTCGACAGCAACATCATGCGCTTCATGACGTTGCTTGCGCCGGCGTCTCTGTGGAAGTGCGCCGGCGTCGAGCATCCTTTCGGGCCCGATTTCCGCGGACTCATCGACTTCATCCCGGCTGAGTATCGGGCGGAGCAGATCACCGCCGCGATGAACATCGTCCCCGTCGACATCGTGGCTGAGAATGTCCTGTGGGGCACACCCGAGAAGATCCGGGAGGCGCTAGAAGAGTACGTCGACGCCGGACTGCGCCATATTGTCGTCGGACCGGCCTCCGCAGCGATATCACGACGCAGCGCGGTCTATTCGGTCAGGGCGCTCTTCTCGATTCTGCGGCGGGTCCGGCACTCCGCCAATGCCAGGCTCGGTGTCAAGTGATCATCGCCCGCGATGTCGCCATCGAAGCCGGTGCACGGCCCTTGCTGGCTGAGGCCTCGTTCTCCGTTCACGACGGGGACAAGATCGGTCTCGTTGGGCCCAATGGTGCGGGCAAGACAACACTTCTGCGAACTCTCGCGGGCGAACTTGAACCTGAGGACGGTCTCATCAGGCGCAGCGGCATCGTCGGGTATCTGTCGCAGGAAGCGGCTCTCAGGCAACTGGCCGACGAAGAAGTCACCGCCCTCGAAAGAGTCCTCACCGCCCGCGACATCGGCAACCTGGAGCGTCGCATGGAGCGGGTGCGCCAACAGATGGAGGAGGCCGACGGGGAGGAGCGGGACCGGCTCATCCGGCGTTTCAGCCGTCTCGACGACGAGTTCACGGCCAGGGGCGGATATGTCGCCAAAGCCGAGGCGAAAAGATTTGCGGCTTCGCTGGGGGTAAAGGGAGATGACCTCTTCCAGAAGGTTGCGACCATGTCCGGGGGACAGCGGCGACGTGTGGAACTGGCCAGGGTTCTGTTCGCCGAGACGGACGTTCTGATTCTCGATGAGCCGACCAACCATCTGGATCTCGATGCCAAGGCCTGGCTCATGGAGTTCCTTGCGGGTTACTCCGGTGGGCTTCTCGTCGTCAGCCACGATTTGCCTTTGCTCGATGCATCGATCACCTCAGTGCTGGCTTTCGATGGTGGAACCCTCGAGCCGTATCGCGGGAACTACAGCTACTACACGGCAGAGCGGACGCGGCGACGCGCCCAGCGGCTCCGGGAGCGAAAGCACCAGGACGAGAAGATCGCCCGTCTCGAGGAAGGCATCCGGCGGTTCAAAGGGACCACGGAAAAGATGGCGAAACGAGCCCGCTCCTGGGAAACCCGGGTCGAGCGTCTCAAGGATCAGCGGGTTGAATTAGGGGCAAAAGCCCGGCGGATAGCAGTAAATTTCCCGCAACCGGAGCCTTCCGGCCGAACTCCGCTCAAGGCGGGGAGCCTCGCCAAAGCATTCGACCACAACGTTGTGTTCGTTGATGTCGACGTCGACATCGATCGCGGGGAGCGCATGATCATCATGGGACTCAACGGGGCGGGGAAGACGACTCTCCTGCGCATCCTCGCAGGTGTCGAGACCCCGGATCTGGGTGTTGTCGAGATCGGGCACAAAGCAACGGTGGGCTACTACGCCCAGGAACACGAGCAGATCGTTGCCGGAACCACGGTGTTCGACCACATGCGGGCGGTCGCCGAGATTCCGGATCGGGATCTGCGCACGATCCTTGGACACTTCTTGTTGGCCGACAAAGTCGATCAGGACGCCGGCACCCTGTCCGGTGGAGAGAAGACGAAACTGGCGTTGGCCCAGCTGGTTGTCCAGGGTGACAACGTCCTGCTGCTCGACGAGCCGACAAACAACCTCGATCCCCAGGCGAAAGAGGCTCTGCTCGGTGCCCTCCGGCAGTACCGTGGCACGCTCCTGCTGGTTAGCCACGACACGGATTTTGTCGAGGCGCTCCAGCCCGATCGGATGATTCTCATGCCGGATGGCGAGACCGGATTTTTTGACCAATCGATGCTCGACCTCGTCGCGCTCGCCTAAGAGACTGCTGAACAAATGGCGTGCGGACTCGCTGGGCCACGAGGAACGTCCGGTTACTGACGGGGCTGCGAGGCCAAACAAGAGACTGCTGAACAAATGGCGTGCGGACTCGCTGGGCCACGAGGAACGTCCGGTTACTGACGGGGCTGCGAGGCCAAACTGACATTGCTCGGCAGGCACTTAAGAGACTGCTGAAGAAATGGCGTGCGGACTCGCTGGGCCACGAGGAACGTCCGGTTACTGACGGGGCTGCGAGGCCAAACTGACATTGCTCGGCAGGTTCCTAGCCGTCGGCAAGGTCCAGTCTGCCCTCGGCAGTCTCGAGGACCAGGCCGGTGGCGTTGTCCCAGGTGGCGGTAAGCAGGGAGCGGTGAGCTCCGTCGGAGAATACGAGCGTGACGGCGCCCGATTCGATCTCGGTCCCCGCAAGTGGCACGAGGGCAAACCCGGGACTGGGAATGGCCCAGATCACTCTCACTTCGCCGTCGGCTCCGGAAACCCCGACTGCGCCTCCATCCAGGTTGACCACTGCGCCCGAAGGCTCGGCGACGATTTCATCTCCTACCGCAGGGGGGAGGAGGCTCTCGTCGACGTCGACGGCCGGATCGAGAGGATCATCGGAAGGAGGCTCTGTCGAGTCGACAGTGCTGGGGGAGACTCCTTGCCCGTCGCCTTCAAGGCTTGAGTTCAAATCCGGCGCTGCCTGCACCGTGGTGGTCGGTTCTTCCGGTTCTTCGAGCTGCCGGAGGCAAGGCGCCCGATCGGTAGATCCGCATTCCTCGGTTAGAGCAGCAACTTCCGACGCCGAAAGGGGGCGAAGGGGCCGGTCTGTGACCTGCCCGCCTGCCACTGCTACGGCGCCCGTTGAGACCAAACTGGCCACGACGGCAGCTGTAACCCATCCGGCGACGAGAAGGAGTCTCTGCCGCATTGAACCCATTTTGGTTTGTGCCTCCTTTGGGACCTACCAAGAATACATTAAGGAGTTCCTAAGGTCGTCTTGAGGTTTGCCCCACAGCATCTACAGTTGTGCATATGGCATCGGTCGTCATCATCGAGGATGAGCAGCGGATCAGGGAGCTAGTCGCCCGCGTTCTCGCCGACAGCGGGCACGATGTCGAAGCGACGGCGACGGCAATGGAAGGCCTCCAGGCCGTCGTTCGGGTGTCCCCGCAACTTGTGATTCTCGACATGGGCTTGCCCGATCTCGACGGCTCCGAGTTGCTCAAGATGATTCGGGCGGTCAGCGAGGTCCCGATAATCGTGGCGACGGCCCGCAACGAGGATCGGGATGTGATCCGCACCTTGGACTCCGGCGCAGATGACTACCTGGTGAAGCCGTTCTCGGTAGATCAGCTCGAAGCTCGGGTCCGTGCCGTGCTGCGACGTACCGCCGGCGAGGGACGTCCCGGACCGCTCACCGTCGGTGACCTCGTCGTTGACGTGGCAGCCCGTGAAGCTCGACTCGACGGTGAGCCTCTCGACCTCAGTCCCAAAGAATTTGATGTTCTGCGGTTCCTCGCAGAGCGGCGCGGCGACGTCGTTTCAAAACGCGAGCTACTCGCTGAAGTGTGGCGGCAGCCATATGGCGGAAGCGAGAAGACGGTCGATGTCCACATTTCGTGGCTGCGGAAGAAACTCGGGGAATCGGCCGCCGAGAGCCGCTATCTGCAGACCGTTTTCGGAGTCGGTGTCAAGCTGGTTTCGCCCGACGAATGAGACAACGAGTCGCCGTTCTGTCTTTGGCGATCAGCTCCCTGGTCGTGATTGCGTTCATGATTCCCCTGGCCCTTCTGCTGCGTAATCAAGCGCAGGACCGCGCCCTCTCACGCTCGGAGTATCTCGCCAGGGCGATTGCGACATCGCTCGTTGTTGATATCTCGGAAGAGGGAGAGGTGAGCCTTGCCCTCGGCGAAGCAATCCTCGAGGTATTTGGTGCTCCGGCGGAGTCGGTTTCGATTCTCTTCTCCGATGGCGAGCTGGTGGGCGCCCCCGTGTCCAACACGTCGAACATCGATGTGGCCTTCGCCGATGCCCGTGCCTTCACCGCCTTCACCGAAGGCGGGGCAGAGGTTTTGGTCCCGCTCTTCTCTGCGGACTCCCCGGGACAGGCCGTCGACGTCGTTGTGCGGGCCTTCGTTCCCGATGAGGATCTCACCCAGGGGGTGTGGGTTGCTTGGGGGATGATCGGCGGTCTCGGGATTTTCCTTGTGATCGTGGCTGTGGTTGCCGCCGACCGTCTCGGCAGGTCGGTGGTGCGACCGATCTCCGACCTTTCGGAAGCCGCCCTAGCGCTCGGTGGCGGCGATCTCGATACCCGGGTCATGCCGGCGGGGCCCGACGAGATTGCAGATGTGGGAGTCGCCTTCAACTTCCTGGCAGAACGGCTCCGCTTGCTTCTGGCGGCGGAACGGGAATCCGTTGCCGATCTGTCTCATCGACTGCGAACTCCGCTGACGGCCCTGAGGCTTCAGGCGGAGACCTTGAGCGATAAGGAGGCGGCTCGGGATCTACTCAACGACATTGATCGGCTGGAAGCCGCCATCGATCAGATGATCGAAGAGGCCCGTCGCCCGGCAGTGCAACGGGGTCCGGAGCAAGCAGATCTGGGGGCGGTCGTGCGGCAACGTGCGACGTTCTGGAAGGTACTCGCCGACGAGCAGAACAGGCCGGTCGACGTTCACACAGCCGGAGGGCGATTACCCGTCGGTATTAACAGCCGGGATCTCGGTGCCCTCATCGACACCCTGTTGGGGAACGTGTTTGCGCACACGGATCCCGGTACGCCCTATCGCATCGAAGCCTTCCCGGGCGAGACCGAGGGCCATTCTGTCCTGGTGGTTGCAGACCAGGGCCAGGGCTTTGAGCATTCGACGCCGTTGCGGCGGGGAGCGAGCGGGGCAGGGTCAACCGGCCTGGGTCTTGACATCGCGCTGCGTGCCGCCCGGCGCTGCGGGGGTGATTTGACGCTCGGCGAGTCCGAGACCGGCGGTGCCAGAGTTGAGGTGACCTTCGGGCCGCCCGGTGCCTAAGCAAAGAACCCGCCGGGCTTTGGCGGGTTCTTTGTCCTTCGCAAGGATAGTGGGCAGTTGGGGGCTTCCCCCTTGCGATTCTGTTGCTGCTTGGCGTAGCGATATCACTGTCGCATCGAGATGGTTAGGGGCGGGTCGGGGATTTGCTAACAACCCCTAAAGCTTCGTAGTCGGTGTCAGCCGCCGACGTCGGCCGACCAGTCGAGGCTGCTGATGGCGGGAAAAACCCCGCATGAGATCGACGGGGCCTCATCAAAGACCTCGACTGCGCCACCGTCCCAGATCCCGGCTTCGACGGCCACCACCGATCCTTGCTGATCCGGCTCGCCCCATCGCACGTAGGCCTCGATGCTGCCCGGGCTGTCGAACGCTTCATCCTCGAAAAGCGCCACTTCTCCGCCCTCAGCCGCAAGCACGCCGATGGCGGGTCCCAGGAATACCTCGGCGGCCATTCCGGCCAATTCCGGTGGCGGTGTCTCTGCGAGGCCGATCAAGGCTTGTTCGCCCGGCTTGAGGGCGATATCGGGAAGCACCGCACAAGAGGTCTGCTGGCATAGCCAGCGCCCGGCAAGATTGCCCTCCCCGTTGCCCCAGTTCGTTATGACTAAGGCCGCGCCGTCGCCAAAAACCACTTGAGTGAGTCCGAGCCGGGCGGTGGCGTTGGCCGGTACGGTCGTTGTTGTCGTGGTCGTGGTTGTAGTCGATGGGGCCGCGGTGGTGGTGGATGGTGGCGGGGTTGGCTCCGCGGCCGCATCGTCGAGAGTTGTCAGCGGCGGTGGCGGCGCAGTCGTGGCGACATCGCCGTTGCCGCCGCACCCGGCGATCATGAGGACGGCAACAAGGGTCAAGCGGCGCATGGCCGCAGGCTACACGTCGGGTAGATTTGTGACTGATCCGCCCGCCCGTGGCGTCGGGTGAGGAAAAACAAGAAGTCCAGGAGCCCCCATGACTACAGAATCTCCCGCCGGTTACCCGCAGGGGTGGGAAATCGATGCCGCCTTGCGTGATGGGACGTCAATCAAGATCCGCCCGATCCTTCCCGAGGATGCCGACGGGCTCCAGGAGATGATGACCCGGATGTCGCGGGAGACCGTCTATCACAGGTTCTTTCAGGCAAAGGAGCGGCTCGAGCCCGAGGAGTTGGAAGCCTTCACCCGGCTCGACTACGACAACCGCATGGCACTGATAGCGCTGCGGCACGGCAGGATCATCGGTGTGGGGCGGTATTGGCGCGACGCCGACAATCCCGAACTGGCCGACGTGGCCTTTGCCGTCATCGATGAGGAACAGGGAAAGGGCATAGCCAGCCGTCTGGTTCGATATCTGACGAATTACGCAAGGCACCGTTCGATCGGTGGCTTCAGGGCGACCGTTCTCGCCGACAACCACGTCATGATCCGGGTGTTCCGCAACGCCGGGTACCCGATGCGGCGCGAGCCGGATGCGGGTCTCTACACGGTGGAGTTTCCGACAACCGAGACTCCGGGTCTTGACAAAGCCGACGAGGTAGATGAGCAGTTGGCGATCGCCGCTTCGCTGATGCCGGTCTTCTTCCCCAATGGAATCGCCGTGATCGGTGCCAGTCGTGAGCCGCTTTCGATAGGCGGCCGTCTGTTCACCAATCTGATCAACGGTGACTACACGGGTCCGGTCTTCCCGGTGAACCCGAAGGCGGATGTGGTGCGATCGGTCAAGGCCTATCCCTCCATCCTCGACGTGCCGGGGCGCGTCGACCTCGCCTTCATCGTCGTACCGTCGCGCTTTGTTACCGCCGTGGCGCGTCAGTGCGTCGAAAAGGGGGTGCGCGGTCTAATCGTCATCACTGCCGGCTTCTCGGAGACCGGAGATGCTGGGGGAGAGCTCGAAGCCGAGCTGATGGAGGTGGTGCGCCACGCCGGGATGCGCATGGTCGGCCCCAATTGTATGGGTCTCATCAACACCGATTCGGCGATCAGCATGAACGGTCAGTTCGGGCCGCTTTCACCGCCGGCAGGCAATGTCGCCATGTCGAGTCAAAGCGGGGCGCTGGGTGTTGCCATCCTCGACTACGCCACGGAACTCAACATCGGGATTTCGACGTTCGTCTCCATCGGTAACCAACCGGATGTGTCGGGTGATGATCTGCTTCTCTACTGGGAATCCGATCCCGGAACCGATGTCATCCTGTTGTATATGGAGTCCTTCGGTAATCCCCGGCGCTTTGCTCGTGCCGCCAGGCGGATAGCCAAGAAGAAACCGATTGTGGCGGTCAAGTCGGGCCGAACTGCGGCGGGAGCCCGGGCCGCATCCAGCCACACCGGTTCGCTGGCGAGCCTCGATGTCGCCGTTGATACGCTGTTCCGTCAGGCCGGTGTGGTCCGGACCGACACCTTGACGGAGATGTTCGATGTTGCCTCGCTTCTTGCCAACCAGCCGCTCCCGAAAGGGAGGCGAATCGGCATCCTCACCAACGCCGGCGGACCGGGGATCCTGGCGGTAGATGCGCTGGAGGCCAACGGGCTCGAGGTCGTGGAGTTCTCCGATGAGCTCAAGGCGCAGCTGCGCAGTTTTTTGGCCGCCGACGCCGCCGCAGGGAATCCGGTGGACATGATCGCATCGGCGGGACCAAAGGAATATGCCGCATGCATCGACGTGCTCATGAATTCGACCGAGATCGACGCACTGATGACGATCTTCATCCCGGCCGCTCCCGAGGGAGCCGACGAGGTGGCAATCGCCATTCGGGATGCCGCATCCGAGCACCACGGAGACAAGCCGTTCCTCACCGTATACATGAGCTCAGGCGGCGCTCCAGACATCTTCAGCAGCGGGGATGTCGGAATTCCCACCTATCAGTTTCCGGAACCTGCAGCGCTTGCTCTTGCCCGTGCGGTCGAATACGTCGAGTGGCGGGAGAAGGACGAAGGGGCGATCCTTGGGTTCGATGACATCGACGCCATACGGGCACGCTCGATCGTGGAAAAGGCCTTGACCCGAACGGGTGACGGTTGGCTGGATCCGGATGATGTCGAAGGGGTGCTGTCCGCATACGGTGTGGCGATGCCGAAGTCGGCCGTCGTGGCTACGGAAGAGGAGGCCGTGGCAACGGCTGCAGCCATCGGAGGGCCGGTTGTGCTCAAAGTCGTCTCGGGGTCTGCGCTTCACAAATCAGATGTCGGCGGCGTGATCCTCGACGTCGAGGGCGAGACCGACGTACGCCGGGCTTTCGGGGCGGTGACGGCAGCGGTTCCCGACCCCGAAGGCGTCCTGGTGCAGGAGTATGTGGAGGGTGGCCACGAAGTCCTCATAGGCATGACCGAGGATCCCAATTTCGGTCCGCTCATCGTGTTTGGGCTCGGGGGTGTGTTCGTCGAATTGATCGGCGACGTTGCCTTCCGCATTCATCCACTGACAGATGCTGATGCCGCGGAAATGATCGACGAGGTCAAGTCCGCCCAGCTGCTTGCCGGTTATCGGGGCGGCGCCGCAGGGGATATCCCGGCCGTTCGCGAGGCGCTCTTGCGCATATCGGCGCTTGTCGCAGACCTGCCGGAGATCATGGAGATGGACCTGAACCCGGTGAAGGTTGCGGAACCCGGCCGCGGGCTCAGCGTTGTCGACGCCAGGATCAAGGTTCGTCCAGTCGTCGGCGCTTGGTTGCCCTCGCGACGCGACGTGCTCTCGGAGCTCTAGCCACAAGTACATCTTGCGATCCGACACCAGAGCCCCCGGGCCTGCCAGAATGGGTCAACACCGCGAGCGGAGGTATTGCAGCGTATGCGTGTTGTTGACCTGATGACTGCCGACGTCATCACCGTGTCGCCTGAGACGCCTATCAAGGCTGCTGCCAGGTTGATGGTTAGAAACAAGGTGAGTGGGCTTCCGGTCTGCGACGAGGATTCGTGTGTCGTCGGGATTATCACGGAAGCCGATTTCCTCCGGCTCGAGGTGGCCCGTGAGGAGGCTCTGCATCCGCAGCCGGTCGAGCGGGTGGACGAGGTAATGCATCGCTCGGTGCTTACGATCGGCCCGGAAGCGACCGTTGGCGAGGCCGCCCGGGTCATGGTGGTCAACGACGTGAACCGGCTGCCCGTGACCGATGCCGACGGCAAGAGCCTGGGCATTATCTCGCGTCTCGATGTGGTGGCTGCGTTCACCAGACCGGACGAGATCATCGAAGACGAGATCAACGAGGATCTGCTTCGGCGGGTGCTGTTTGTCGACCCGGACGACATCACTGTTGCCGTCACCAACGGTGTCGCAACGTTCAGCGGGGAGATCGGTACTCGCAACGAGGCCCGGCTGCTCGCCGAGTTGGCCCGCCGACTCGACGGCGTCATGAAGGTGGAAAGCAACCTGACCTGGCGTCTTGACGACGTCGACTAGCCGTCCCCGGTGAATGCTCCGGTCGGCAAGTCGTTTGTTGCCCGCGACGGGCTGGAGATTGCCTACCTGGAATGGGGAACCCCGTCCGATCGGCCGACGCTCGTCTTTGTCCATGCGACCGGGTTCTGCAAGGAAGTCAGCGTTCCCGTTGTGGACGATGTCCTGCGATTGCACGGACCGCACCATGTCGTGGCGATCGACCAGCGCGGCCATGGTGATTCGGCGGTAGCCCAGCCGCCGTTTGACTGGTGGGACGTCGGCGGGGACATCGTCGAATTGGGACGAGACTGGTCTCGGGCCGTCGGTGTCGGCCACTCTGCGGGAGGTGCCGCCCTTTTGCTTGCCGAGCTGGCCGAGCCGGGACTATTCGCATCGCTGGTGCTCGTCGAACCCATCGTCTTCCCTCCCCCGTACGGCCGGTATCCCGACAACCCGATGGCAGCCGCGGCGCGCCGCCGGCGGCGCCGATTCGCCAGCCGGGAGGCTGCTTATCAGCACTGGTTCGCAAAGCCGGCTTTTTCGGCCTGGCAGCAGCGGGCGATGGACGCGTACGTAGCTGGTGGATTGGAGCCCGACGGCGACTCATATGTTCTCAAGTGCACACCGGAGGCCGAAGCCGAGTTCTTCACCGCGGCAACGGATCACAGGGCATGGGACAGACTGGGCGAGATCGAAGTCGCATCGACCGTCGTCGCCGGAGAGCACTCGACGACGCATCGTGAGCCATTTCTCGGGGAGCTGACAGGCAGAATGCCGATGGCTGAAAGCGTTGTCGTTCCCGGAACTGGGCACATGGTGTGGATGGAGCGTCCCGAGGTCATTGCGGAGATCGTGGCATCTACCCTCGGCAGGCTTGGTTAGGATCCTCCTCCGTGCTCTTCACTGAATCGCAGCTCTCACATCTAAGGTCTCAGCTCGGCACCGACGCGTCGCAACTGCGTTCGGCGTCGATCCAGGTGGACGCCGAACCGCTCGACCTGGTTCGGGCGGGTAATGCGTTGTTCTCCCGCAGCTCGTACTTCCGTACCCCCAACGGTGAAGAACTCGCCTCTTTGGGCACGGCGCTCGGGATCAGCTCCTCTGGAGCCGACAGATTCGGAGCTATGCAATCGGAACTGGCGGCGCTGCCCGAGCTTGCGGACGGAGCCCGGGTGGTGCTCGGATTCTCATTCAGCCCGAACGGGCCCTTCCGGCCCGAGTGGACCGGTTTTGGGGCTGCCGATGCCATAGTTCCCGCCGTAGCCCTGGAGCGGTCGGGCGACAGGTTGCGGCTCGTTGTGGTCATCCCACCGGGAGCCGACCCCAATGCGACACTTCGGCTCGTGGCCGGCCTCGATGAGCCGGATGATCCACCCCCACCCGATCCTGGAGTCCACACCGTCGAGTCGATTCCGGCCAGTGTCGACTGGCAATCGGAGGTCGCAGAGGCCGTGGGCGCAATCGAAGAGGGCTCTTTCGCCAAGGTCGTCCTCGCCCGATCGGTGGTCGTACATGCCGAGCGTCTCACCAGCCCATTTGATCTCGTACATCATCTTCGGGTCGCCAATCCATCCAGCTATGTATATGCGCATGCCATCGGCCAGACGGCCTTTGTCGGAGCAAGCCCGGAGCTGCTTCTGGCCCAGGACGGCCGCAAGATCCGTCTGAATCCATTGGCGGGGTCGGCGCGCCGTGGCAAAGGTGATGACGATCTGGCCATCGGCCGTGGACTTCTCGAGAGCGCCAAGGACAGGGCAGAGCATGAGATAGTGGTGGACGACCTCGTATCCCGTCTCTCGGATCTGGTCGACCGTATCGACTATCCCGAAGACCCTTCGTTGCGGCGGATGGCGACGGTTCAGCACCTCTCGACCGAGATCGACGGCACCTTGCTCAACGGTGTCGGGACATTCGATGTGCTGCGCGCCATCCATCCAACACCGGCGGTGGGTGGCATGCCTCGCGCCGAAGCGCTGGCATTCATCGACAAAGTAGAGGGCATCGATCGCGGTTGGTATGCCGGCGGTGTCGGTTGGCTGGACCCGCGTGGCGGCGCCCAGGTGGCGCTGTCGTTGCGGTGCGCCCTCATGAACGGGACTACCTCCCGCCTCTATGCGGGCAACGGCATTGTCGAGGAATCAGATCCGGCCGCCGAGCTGGTGGAAACCCGGTTGAAGTTCCAGCCCATGCTGGATCTGCTTGCCGTGACTTGACCGCGGGTCAGGGCTGTCGAAGCGCCTCCCCGACAGCTGCGGCGACGGAACGGTGTAGCTCGACATTGCGACCACGATCGGTCCGTATTTCGATCAAGCGGGGTCCGGTTTCCGGCTCGGAGAGCAAGGACGCGAGGCGTTCCCGGGTCTCAACGCGGTGTGCCTCGATGCCCAGCGCTTCCGCCACGGCCACAAAATCGGTCCCATGCGGTGTGCCCAGATAGGTTTCAAAGGTCGCCGGATCCATAACGGTCGGGTCGGCGTGGGGGAGGAAGTGGAAGATGCCGCCACCGTTGTTGTTGACGACCACAACTGTCAGCGGCAGGGCCAGCTGGGCCATCGTTCCGAGGGCATTGAGATCGTGGAACATCGACACGTCGCCGACCAGCGCTACCGCCGGGCATCCTGAGGCCGCCGTTCCCAGGGCTGCCGATACCAAGCCGTCGATGCCGTTCGTACCCCGGTTGCCGTATATGTCAATAGGTTGTGAGGTTGTGCCGCCGAATGAATCGATGTCGCGGATCGGCATCGACGACGCGACGGTCAGGGCTGTTTGTGGCGGGCAGCTGTCGATGACGGTCCTGGCGATTGCCGGTTCGTTTGGGAAGGGCGCCCTATCGAGTTCCCGGCGGGCCGCGTTCTCTGCAATCAGGTCGGCATGTCTCCAGGACGGTGCCCAGTCGGATGGTGCCGACCCGCCGGCTTGTGCGGCCAGCGAGGCTGCAACGACGGAGGGTGAGGCCGTGATCGTCACGGCCGCCGAGCCCGTAGCATCGTGACCCGAGGCCTCGGCCAGGATCTGGGGAACATCGGGGTGGGACTCGAGCCACTGCCACAGCGGCTTTGAGGTCGGGATGGGACCAAGACGGACGACAACCTCGGGGCGAAGCGTGTCGAGGATCCCGGCGGCGGCGAGTAGGTCGCCGTGCCCGACCACAAGATCGCGGGCGTGTCTGCCGTGGCGAATTCCTGAGAGTGGATCGCCGAGGATGGGGAATCCGGTGGTCGCCGCCAGTTGAGCCACCGTCTCGGGGAACTCTCTCTCGTTGGACCGACCCGCCACGATGATTCCCTTTTTGCTCGTGATGGCGTCGGCCAGGTCTTTCTGCTGCGGTGCTGCCGGTTGCGCTGTCCCGGAAGGTCCGAATCGGTCCGGATGCGCTGCCACCTCGCCGGTGAGCAGCGGTTCCCGGAAAGGCAGGTTGATGTGCACCGGACCCCGCGGCAGCCCGCACGCCGCGCCGACGATCTCATCTGCGAGGGTGCGGGGTTCGGGGGCGATGTCGTCGTCGGGGGGAGGGATGTCACGGAAGAGCAGGGGACTCGAGCCATAGAGGGAGACCTGGTCGATGCTTTGGGGAGCGCCGATACCTCGCAGCTCGGGGGGTCGATCAGCAGTCAGGACTATCAACGGAACGTAGTCCTGGCGGGCTTCGACTACCGCGGCGTGATACTCGGTGGCTGCGGTGCCCGAGGTGCAGATGAGTACAACCGGATTGCCGGTGGCGCGAGCTGCGCCGACGCCAAAGAATCCTGCAGAGCGCTCGTCGAGGATGGGCCACTTGGTGATGCGGGTCTCTGCAGCAAAACCGGCGATCAATGGAGTGTTGCGGGAGCCGGGGGAAATGCAGGCGTCGGTGACACCGTGGTCGGCGAGTGCCACCGCCAGAGCTGTGGAGAAGGTGAGGTTGTGGTTCGACATCGAAGGAGCAGGTTACCGCCTATTGCGTGCACCTCGTGTTGACCAGCTGCTCTAGTTGTTATAGTGTAGTTATAACAATGCTGCTAAAACTAGATCCCGAAAGCGGCCTGCCGCTCTACCACCAGATCGCCGCCGCAGTCAGGCGGGCGGTGGCCGAGGACGAGGTGGCCGCAGGAGATCGTCTTCCCGCCGCCCGTGATCTCGCCAAATCCCTTGACGTCAACATGCACACCGTGTTGCGGGCCTACAACGATCTCCGCGACGAGGGGATCATCGAGCTGCGCCGGGGCAGAGGCGCCATCGTCCGCGAGGGAGCAAAGCAGCCGGCGGTTGTGCACCGGCTCGTCTCAGATCTCGCCGCGGAAGCGAACAGGATGGGTCTGTCCGCAGATGAAGTGATCGGGTTGCTGCGCAAGGAGCTGTCATGAAAGTATCACGGGATTGGCTCAACCTTGGAGTCGTACCGGCCCTTCTTTTTGCGTTGATCGTTCTACCGTTCGCTCTCTATTGGGGAGACCTGCCGGATCCGATGGCCGTGCATTGGGACTTGGGCGGTACCCCCAACGGCGCGCTATCCCCATTGGCGCTGCTCTTGTTGCTCTCTGCATTGTTCGTTGCGATCCATTGGGGAGTCACCCAGGCGCTGATCAGAACCCCATACGAGGCTCCCTCCTTCATCGCCGGCCTGTTCGGACTGGGGGCGTTGCTGGCTGGCATCAGTTGGATGTCGGTGCTGGCCAATCGCGACCAGGCAACGTGGGAAGCGGCCGATGGGATGGGTCTGCTCGAAGTCGCCGGTGTTCTGGTTGTTGCATTCGTTTTTGGTTTCATGGGATGGCTACTCGCCGGGCATCGATCGGTAGAGCGAACTCCTGCTCCCGAGTCTGTACCTGCTCTCGACATCGCCGATCCCGAGGCTGCCATCTGGTCGGGTCGAGGTAGCGGCCGTGTGCTGCAGCTTGGGGGCGTGGTGCTGATAGGCATCGGGCTTGCCACCTGGGGGTGGACGACGCTGGTGATGACGCTGTTGGGTCTAACCGTGCTGGTCTTCGCCGAGGTCCGGGTGACGGTGACCCACAAAGGAGCAATCGTAAGCCTCGGATGGCTCGGCCTCGTTTCGTGGACGGTGCCGCTGGGCGCGATCTCGGCTGCGGAGATCGAGACCGTCAACCCCATGTCGTATGGGGGCTGGGGCTACCGGTTGCGGCCGGGGGTCAGGGCCATCGTCACTCGTGGTGGGGAGGCGTTGCGGCTGGTGCGGCACGACAAAGAAGACCTGGTCGTGACGGTGGACGACGCCAAAACCGGAGCCGGCCTGATCAACTCGCTGTTGGGGTCATTGCGCGGCTAGCGCTCAGGCTTTGAGCAGTCGTTCCAGCCGGCGTGCAGTGATCGCAAAACCGACGGCCGTCATGACGACAAGGAACGCGATATGGCCCAGCATGCGGCCGTCGACAACGCCCAGAGTGAGCCCGCGAATGATCTCGACGCCGTGGTAGAGCGGCGAGACCTGGGCGATCGCCTGGAGGGCCGGCGGGTAGACGTCGAGCGGATAGAAGGTTGCCGAGAAAAGGAATAGCGGCATCATCACCAGATTGACCATGTCGAAGTCCTGCCAGCTCTTCAGATAGGTGGTTGTGGCAAACCCGACTGCACCAAAGGCGACTCCTATCAGCAGGGCCGCCGGCATAGCGAGCAGCGCCCACCACGACTGAAGTAGGCCCATCACGAGGGCAACGATGAGGAATGCGCCGGCGTAAAGGCCCCCGCGGATCTGCGACCAGGCGATCTCTCCGATGGCGATGTCCCAGACGTTGAGCGGGGCAGACAGCATGCCGTCGTATACCTTGGCCCACTTCAATTTCCAGAAGATGTTCATGGTCGACTCGAAGACGGCTCCGTTCATCGCAGAGGCTGCCAGCAATGCCGGTGCCACGAACGCGGTGTATTCGACTAGCTCTCCGTCGGGTCCGGCGACGGGGCCGACGAGCGCGCTGATACCAACACCGATCGAGAAGAGGTAGAACACAGGCTCGAAGAAGCCGGAGAACACGATTAGCCAAAGGCGGCGGTAGACCAGAACGTTGCGCTCGAGTACGTATTGCGCCCGGATTCTCCCCAGGCGCGGAGGGGTGAGGCGCCGGTTGAGCGTTGTTGTCATACGATGAGCCTCCGGTGATAGAGGCGGTCGGCAAGCACTGCTCCCCCAACCAGGAACACAACCATGACGAGGTAGTGCAGCGCCGGAGCCCACGTTGTCTCGATTCCGAGGGCAAGGGCGCGTGTCGTCTCGACTCCGTGCCACAGCGGAGTCACATACGCGATCGGTTGTATCCAATCCGGAAGCAGATCGATGGGGAAGAAGGTCCCGGAGAACAGGAAGAGCGGGGTGACTACGAAGCGAAACACCGAAGAGAGCCCGGTCTCGTTCTCTAGTTGAGCTGCATAGGCGGTCACCGGACCCGCGAACGCAAGGCCCGCCAGAACTGCCGGGAACACGACAAGCGGCGCCGTGGCGAGGCTGATGGTGCCGAAGACGACCATCACTCCGGTGAACACGACGGCGGTGAAGAGGATTCGAAAAGTCAGCCATCCAAAGTGGCCGACGACGAGGTCCCGGGTCGTGATGGGTGTGGACAAGGCATCGTGGTAGTACTTGTACCACTTCATACCCGCCATCACGGGGTACAGCGACTCGCCGGTCGCGGTCATCATCGTTGCCGCCGCCAGCAGACCGGGGGCGAGGAAGGTCAGGTAATCGAAGTCGAGGGTTGTCGTCCCGCCCCCATCGTCGACGAGACTTCCGAGCCCGAGGCCCATGGCGAGCAAATAGAGAATCGGATTCAGGAACGTACTGATCACGGAGCCCCGCCAGGTGCGCCGGTAGACGCGAGCGTGACGTTCGACGACGAGCAGGGATCCGGGCGCAGCCATCAGTCGACCAAGGTGCGGCCGGTGAGACGGAGGAACACGTCCTCGAGGGTGGAGCGTCGCACGATGGTGCTCTCGATCTCGAGAGCCCGCTCTGACAGATCCACAAGGGTCTGGTCTGCATTGTCGGTATAAAGCAGAGTGCGATCGGGCAGCTTCTCGATGCGTCTGGCAAGGTCTTCGAGGCTGCCTGACTCCACAGAGTTCCCAACCGGGAAACGCAACTCGACCACGTCACGCGTTGCATATTCTTCTATCAGGTAGCGGGGTGAGCCTTCTGCGACGATCTTTCCCTTGTCCATGATCACCAGCCGGTCGCACAGTTGCTCAGCCTCATCCATGTAGTGGGTTGTGATGATGAGGGTGACGCCCTGTTGCTTCAACCGGTACAGGCGGTCCCAGAGGGCATGACGTGCCTGAGGATCCAGGCCCGTTGTCGGCTCATCGAGAAGCATCAGATCTGGTTGGTTGATGAGTGCGCGCGCGATCGTGAGGCGGCGTTTCATACCGCCCGAGAGTGGATCGACGAGGTCGTCGCGGCGATCCTCGAGCTGGGCGAAATCCAGCAGATCGTCAATCCGATCACGGATCACCGCCTTGGGAAGATCGAAGTAGCGACCATAGATGAAGAGGTTCTCGAAAACGGTCAACTCGGTGTCGAGCAGATTTTCCTGGGGCACGACTCCGAGTCGGGAGCGAATTGCAGAGCCATCGGATACGGGATCGAGGCCGAACACGGTCAACTCACCTTCGGTCACAGGAGAAACGGCGCCGATCATCTTCATCGTCGAACTCTTGCCTGCCCCGTTTGGCCCGAGGAACCCGAAGACCTCGCCCGGTTCAACCACGAAGTCGACCGAGTCGACCGCGGTGAAGTCGCCAAAGTTCTTGGTGAGGTTGGCGGCGTGCACCAGTGGTTCAGTCATGGGTCGGAAGCCTATCAGCGGCACCAACCCGGTCGGCGCCGGGATGTCTTAGTTGGCGGGGGGCACAGAGTGCTCGTTGATCTGGATCACGAGGCCATCCGGATCGGTGACGGTTACCGACCTGCCGAAAGGCTGGGCGCAGATCTCCCCGGACGGTTCGATACCGGCCTCGCTGAGGAGAGAAACGACTTGCTCCAGAGTGGTGGCGGCATCGAAGCTCACCGCCACTCCGTCTCCGGCGTGATCGACGGTCTCGGCGAGATGGAGGGCCAGCGACGCCCCGCCGACATTGAGCTCTGTCCAATAGGGCGACGTGGTGACGACACTGCTGGCCGGGAGAAGCTTGCTGTAGAAGCCGATGGCGCTCTCCATGTCGGATACGTAAATGAGCGGCATCAGCTTCATGGTCTCTCCTTCAGTGGAATATCTGCTCGCAGGATAGAGCCGCTCATGCGATCAGGATTCCCCCCGAAAGCAGTAGGGCGACGATGAGCTGCAGCCGGGCGGTTCCCTTCAGTACTTTGATGAGTGGAGGTCCCGTGACGTGCATCTGGAGTTTCCGCACCAGGGGTAGCGCGATCGGAAGAGCCAATAGGGTGAAGAGAGTCGCCGGTGGCAGCCAATCGAAAACCACGCCGATGGGAGGGGTGAGAACGCCGCCGAGGATGCACAGCGCAAAGACGAGCACCGCGTTACGCCTACCGATGATGACGGCCAGCGTGCGTTTCCCGGCGGCTCGGTCGGTATCGATGTCGCGAACGTTGTTGGCGAGGAGAATGGCGCTCGCCAGCAGCCCCATGGATACGCCCCCGACCCAGGCGCCGCTTTCGAGGGTGCGGTCGTATACGTAGCGGCTCCCGACAGTGGCTACAAGGCCGAAGAAGATGAACACAAAGAGCTCGCCGAGGCCGTAGTAGCCATAGGGGATTGGGCCGTTCGTGTAGCCGAGGGCTGCCACGATGGAAACGACGCCGATCGCAAGGATCCACGGGCCGCCGAGTTTGATTAGATACAGGCCGGCGAGTCCCGCCAACCCGAAGGCCCAACCGACGCCCATCCACATTTGGCGCGGTGTTATCAATCCCGCGGCCACCGCCCGGGTCGGCCCTATGCGCTCGTCGTCGGCACCCCGCGTCCCGTCGGCGACATCGTTGGCATAGTTGACTCCGATCTGGATGAGCAGCGCTGCCAGCATGGTCACGACAAAGGCATCCCAACGAAACACTTCGGCAGCCGTAGCAAGGGCGGAACCCACGAGCACTGGTGCCACCGTTGCCCACAGCGTCGCCGGTCGCGCCGCAAGGATCCATGCTCTCCAGTTCAACGGATCTCCCTGGATCGACTCAGAAATGCCACGGGAACCGGTCGTACGCCTGATCGCGTTTTTCGAGGAAGGCATCGCGCCCTTCCTGCGCCTCGTCCGTGCCGTACGCCAATCGGGTCGCTTCTCCGGCGAAGAGTTGCTGGCCCACCAAACCATCATCCGGCAGGTTGAACGCATATTTGAGCATCCGTTGCGCGGTCGGGCTCTTGGCGACTATCTCGCCGGCCCACTCCAGAGCGACTTTCTCTAGGTCGGCATGAGGGACTACCGCGTTCACGGCTCCCATTTCGTGTGCCTCCCGGGCGCTGTAGTCGCGGCCCAGGAAGAAGACCTCTCTGGCCCTCTTCTGGCCCACTTGTCGGGCGAGCAGCGCGGATCCGTAGCCGCCATCGAAGCTCGCCACATCAGCGTCGGTCTGTTTGAACACGGCATGCTCTTCTGATGCCAGCGTGAGATCGCACACCACGTGCAGTGAGTGGCCGCCGCCGACGGCCCAGCCACCGACCACGGCGATCACGACCTTCGGCATGAATCGGATGAGCCGCTGTACCTCGAGTATGTGCAGACGTCCCAGTCGCGCCGGATCTACTCCCTCGTCGTTCTCGTACTGGTATCCATCTCGCCCTCGGATCCTTTGGTCCCCTCCTGAGCAGAACGCCCAACCGCCGTCCTTGGGTGACGGTCCGTTCCCCGTCAGCAGGACACAGCCCACATCAGAAGTCATGCGGGCGTGGTCGAGGGCGCGATAGAGCTCATCTACGGTGTGCGGCCGAAAGGCGTTGCGCACCTCGGGACGGTCGAAAGCGATTCGTACCGCCCCTACCGAGGTGGCTCGGTGATAGGTGATATCTGTGAATTCGAAGCCGGATATCGGCTCCCAAGCATTCGGATCGAAGATCTCCGAGACCACTAAACGCCTCCGTCTGGGGATAGAGCGATACTGTAGTGATCCCCATGGAACATCCTCTTGCCCTCACCGACTGGCTCGCCGCAGCGGCCGACCTAACCCCCGGCGCGGTGGCGCTGGTGGAGGACGATGGCGCACGGGTCACGTTTGCCGAATTGGACCATCTTGCGGCGTGTGCGGTCGGGCAACTAGGTCCATCCTTCAACCTGGTCCCGACGGGTCTCGCCGGGTTCGCTCCTTTTGGAGTGAAGAGGGAAATGCTGGCTGCGATGTGGGCGACATGGCGTCTCGGAGCTGCGGTAATGCTTGTGGATCCTGAGGGTCCGATGCTTTTCGGAAGCGATGCCGGAGCCCAACAGCGGTGGGGAGTGCCCTCTTTTGTCACTGATATCGAGATCGACGGCGAGCCGGGCTATGCCCCGGGAATATCGGACCCGAACCTGCTTCACACGGTCCTGCTCACGTCGGGAAGTGGCGGCGAGCCTCGTCCGGTCCGACTGACCCACGGGAATGTGGCAGCAGCCGTGGATGCCTCGACGCAGCGAATCGGGAACACGGCAGACGACAAGTGGTTGCTGACCTTGCCTTTGCATCACATTGGGGGACTTTCAGTGTTGTGGCGGTCGGCCGCGGCGGGCGGCGCCGTTGTTGTCCACGATCGGTTCGACCCAGTCCGCTCAGCCCGGGCCATGCTCGACGGCTCGATCACGATCACCAGTCTCGTCCCGACGATGTTGCACAGGATCCTCGATGCCGAACCCGGCCCCTACCCGGACGATTGTGTCGTGTTGCTGGGTGGGGCTGGATCCGGTCAGGATCTAGTCGAGAAGGCTCTCGACGCCGGGTTGCGAGTGCAGCAAACCTACGGGATGACGGAAGCATGCTCTCAGGTTGCGACAGTGGTTGCCGGTGACGAACGCCGGTCGGCGGGCACCGTCGGCCGGCCTCTCGAGGGGATGCGGGTAACGGCCGGCGCAGGTGAACCGGCCGAGATCCTTGTGGACGGTCCGGCGATCTCGCCGGGCTACCTTGGCGAACCCGACAGGGATGGTCCGCACCGGACCGGAGACCTCGGCATGTTCGATGATGCGGGGAGGCTGGTCGTTGTCGGCAGGCTGGATGACTTGATCGTGAGCGGAGGCGAGAACGTCTATCCAATAACAGTGGCGGAGGTGGTGCGGCGGCATCCGGTCGTGGACCGGGTCGAGGTAGTCGGCATTCCCGATGCGGAATGGGGGGAAGTAGTGGCCGCAGTCCTCGTAGCCGACATGGACGCCCGGGCGGAGATCGAAGAGTGGGCCCGTCTCCAACTCGTCAGACACCAGGTACCCAAGAAGTGGGTGTTTGTCGACTCGATTCCGCTGCTGCGGAATGGCAAGGTCGACCGCAAACGGCTGCTGGAGCTGGCGGCTCGAAGTGATTGAGGCCCGGTAACGCCTGTCAGGCCTTACAGCGAGCCGGCCCTGTGTTTTGTTGACTCATTGGAGTGGACGGAGGGTAATCCGAACTTTCCCGGTGTCGTGGCCTGGTGGCCGCTACTCCTCGAGGAGCCCGCTGAGCATTGCGAGTTCTGACTCGGCGACTGCTTCGTGAGTAGGCACTTTGTTGCTTGG
>CAMYKI010000055.1:26577-35653 GCA_947258985.1 uncultured Acidimicrobiaceae bacterium | reverse complement strand
ACACCCGCGGCGACATCGCAACGGCATGCATCCAGTACGGCCGTGGACCGTCGTTCCTCGAGGTGCAGAAGGTCCCCCTGGGCCGTTCCCAGTTCCGTGGTCTGTTGTGGGGAGTCAAGATGCGGCTCCAAGCGATACCGGAGAAGAAACGGCCGAAGGTCCTGGTCTTTGGCGAGAGCCTCGGGTCGTGGTCGTCGTCCGACGTCGTGATGCACCAGGGTATTGCCGGCTTCGATCACTATGGGATTGAACATGCGCTGTGGTTTGGGCTTCCCGGCCTCGCCAAGTGGTCGAAGACAGGAATGCGTCAAGGTTCCAGCGACCTAGTCCCGCCGGGGACGGTCGCAGCTTTCGACAATTTCGGTGAATACGAGAAGCTCTCGAAGGACGAGCGGAAGAAGCTGCGGGCCGTGGTTCTGGACCACGACAACGACCCCATTGCGCAGATGTCGCTGCGTTGGGCGGTGAAACGTCCGCCATGGCTCGACGGTAGTGAACGCGGCCGCAATGTTCCCGAGGGGATGCAGTGGATTCCACTTATCACCTTTGTGCAGGTGGCGATCGATGCCATGAACGCAATGCGCGTCATACCGGGCCAATTCAAGAGCTTCGGCCATGACTATCGAGCCGACACGGCCGACTTCGTCCGCGCCGCCTACCAGCTCGGTGAAGTGTCCAACGAGAAGAGGCAAGCAGTTCTTGACACGTTGCGGCAGCTCGAACTCGAGCGCGGCGAACGCATCAAGAATGCCGCGGCCGAAGCCGGTGACACCCCCGCGGCCACCCGTGTCAAGCGTACGCCCTGGCTGCGTGATCGGACGGCCGACAACGCCGACGAACCGGCGGCCACGATCACGCCCGGCGAAGCTCCGGCAGAGGTGCAGTAAGACGTCTGGCTGGAAGTCGCATCGGTTGGTGCCGGATTGCGCCGTCTGCACTACCACCCGAGTTGGGTGGTGGGCGGTAACGGTGGGCACCTTACGATCGGATCTCATTCGACAACAGAGGAGATATTGACATGGCACGGTTGTTTCGCCTTGCCGCATTGGCATTGATGATCCTGGCCATGGCCGGGTTTGTCACCGCCTGTGACGGTGAAACCGATCTAGATGTAGGCCTGGTCGCCGCAGAAGGTGAAGACGGTGGTGACGAAGGCGGCGAGGAGCCGGAAGCACCAGAAACGACGGAGGCGCCGGCACCCACGGAGGCGCCCGATTCCAGCTCCGACGCGACCGAATCGGACGATTCGTCGAGTTCGATGACCTGGCTGCTTGTCATCGCTCTGGTTGCCATTGTGGCGATTATCGGCTGGGCCGTCGGCCGGGGAAGCTCGAACCAACCGCCGACCGACACGCCACCGCCACCACCGGTGCCACCACCACCGCCGCCGGCGAATACGACTCATCCCGAGTGAGCCTTCGACGGCGTGCCCGGCGGACGGCCACGCCGTATCTCACCCAGGCCGGGTGGTGGCCGCACAGAACGCGGGCACCACAGCGAACATAGATCCGGATAACCAAGAGGAGGAACGGAATGACTTCGTACAGGCAGCCGAGTGGCTGGGCCGTCGGCTGGACGGCATTCGCCGGAATAATGATGATCCTGAACGGAATCTGGTGGATCATCGCCGGAATTGCCGCCATCGCCAACGAGAACCTGTTTGTCCTGACCGAGGACTACATCTTCAAGTTCGACATCACCACATGGGGTTGGATCCACCTGTTGGTGGGCGCCCTGGTGGTTTTTGCCGGGTTTGGGCTGTTCACAGGGAAAGTCTGGGCACGCACCGTCGGTGTGATCGTCGCCGTGTTGGCGGGGATCATTGCGTTCTCGTGGATCCCGTATTACCCGATTTGGGGCATTCTCTTCGTCGCGGTCTCTGTGGCCATCATTTGGTCGCTCACGGCTCACGGTGAAGACATCACGATGTGACTTAAAGACGACGCGAGCCTGCCAGCCTGAGGGCTGCGCCGGCGATGAATCCTGGAGGGTCTGCGCAGTCGCTTGCCAGACCCTCCTGTCGTTTGCGGCGGATGGACGGGGCGCTGCGGTTTACTCCGCCCCGGCCAGCTCGGGGTGGGAGCGCTGATGCCGGTCGAGCAAGATCTGCCAGCGTTCCTCGACGTTGCCCCTCACCAACTCGAGCATCGCCTCGTCCTCGAGCAGGGTCTTGAACCTACCCTGCAAGGAGAAGTAATCCTCCAACGGAAGGTCGTCGGGCCATCTGGTGATCGTGTATTCACGCCCGTTGCGGATCTCGTATAGCGGGAAGACCTTGGTACGGACCGCCCGGCGCATCACTTCGATGGCTTGATCCGCCTCCATCTTCCATCCCGGGGGACATACCGAAAGAAGATGCAGAAACCGCATCCCGCCTTTGATCGCCATTGCGGCGCGTACCTTACGTTCCAAGTCCTCTGGATATGCAGCCGTTGCGGTGGCCGCGTAGGGGATGCGGTGGGCCGCGATGATCCCCATGATGTCCTTCTTGGGACGGGCCTCGGGCCGCTGGTCTGGCGTGGTGGTGGTCCAGGTGCCCGTCGGCGTGGAAGACGACCGCTGGATCCCCGTGTTCATGTACGCCTCGTTGTCGTAGCAGATGAACACGATGTCCTCGTTGCGTTCGGCCGCCCCGGATAGGGCCTGTAGGCCGATGTCGAAGGTGCCGCCGTCTCCTGCCCAGGCAACGACTGTCGTGTCCTTGCCCTGGATCTCTTTGGCAGCCTTGACCCCGGTGGCTACGACCGCGGCGGTCTCAAAGGCGGTGTGCAATACCGGGATGTCAAGGGCGTGGACCGGCCACGGACCGTCGATGATCGACCAGCAACATGCCGGTAGCACGGCAACCGTGTCTTTTCCCAGTTCTTTGAGAACCAACCGCATCGAGAGTGCACCGCCGCAGCCTTGACAGCCGAGTGTGCCTTCTGCCATGTGTTCGGCTTCGGGAACGACCCACCTCATCGCATTACCTCCAGCGGTTGCAGCGGCCGTATGGAGGCATCCTTCCGCAACGGGCCGATGGGGAGCCCCTTGACTCCGACGAACAGAGCCATCTCGGGTTCCTCACGGACCAAGACGTCGTCGCAGATGTCCATTGCAGTCTCCACTCGAACGTCTCTGCCTCCGATGCCGACGATGTAGCCGTAGACCGGCGGAGCGTCGGGCTGGCCGAGCAACGCCGAGCGAATCTCCTCGGCGAATATGCCCGAATGCCCGGCGCTCATGTTGCGGTCGAGTACCGCCACCTTGCGACGGCCGGCCAGGATCGAGCGGATCCCGTCGATGGGGAACGGCCGGAACGCGATCACCCGCAACAGACCGGCCTTGATACCCTTCTCCCGCATGTCGCGTACGGCCTGGCGAACGTTCGAGGTCATTGCGCCGGCAGAAACAAAGACATATTCGGCGTCGTCCAACAGGTACCCCTCGAGCGGTGTGTACTTGTGCCCGAGCACGTCGCCGAACTCCTCACCCGCCTCCACCAGCAGTTGGCCGGCACGGTCCATGTTCTCGTAGATCTTGTAGCGCAATTCGAAATAGTGGTCCCGATTGACCAGCCCGCCATAAGCACGCGGCTGTGCCGGATCGAGGTCGTACAGCGGCTCGAATTTGGGAAGGTAGGCGTCGACGGCGTCCTGGTCGTGCACGATGAGGGGCTCGGCGGTATGGGACAGGATGAAGGCATCCATTCCCACCATCCCGGGCAGAAACACCTGCTCTGCCACCCGATACATCCAGATGATGAAGTCCTGGGCCTCCTGAACGCTCTCGGCGAACAGCATCATCCAGCCGACATCACGTTGCGACAGGATGTCATTTTGATCGCACCAAATCGACCACCCCGGTGCCATTGCCCGACTGACATTTGTCAACACGATCGGAAGGCGCGCCCCGACCGCCCAGTGCAACATCTCGTGCATCAGCGCCAGTCCCTGGCCGCTGGTTGCCGTGTAGGCACGGGCACCGGCCGATGAGGCACCGACACACGCTGCCATCGCCGAATGCTCCGACTCGACGGTGATGAACTTGGCCGGCATCCGACCGGAGGCCGTCAGCTCGGAGAGCAGTTCGACGATCATCGTCTGGGGGGTGATCGGGTAGGCGGATATGACCTCTGCCTTGGAAAGCATTGCTCCGTAGGCGGCTGCGTGGTTGCCGGTCAGGAGAAGTCGTTCAGGCATGGCTCACGTCCCTCTCATTGACGAGCACCATTACGTGCCCGGGGCATTCCGCAACGCAGATGCCGCACCCTTTGCAGAACTCGTGGTCGATACGCGGTCCGTCGTCCCAGATGATCGCCCCATCCGGGCAGAAGACAAAGCAGGTGCCGCAGTTGTTGCAATGCCCGCACGAGAGGCAGCGGTCGATCTCTTCGAGGATCTCCGCCTCGCTCAGTGTGTCCGTCTCTTCCGCAAAAGAAGCCGGTGCGGTTGCGCCGGCCGCGGCATGGTCGTCAGACCGATCGTGGTGGGGCATGTAGGTCAGATTGATGTCCTTGGGGGGAACCACCTCGAGGGGTTCCTCGGCTGGCCAGACAGCACTAAACCCGAGCTGTTCGTCGATCGCCCGGGCGGCGCGGCGGCCGGCAACTATGGCCTCGATCACCGTGGCCGGCCCGGTCGCCAGGTCACCGCCGGCAAAGACCATCTGGTCGACGGTTTCACCGTCTTCGCCGAGATCGAGCCATCCGTCGTCGTTGCGCAAGCGGGGAGGGAACACACCTGTGTCGGCTGTTTCCCCTATTGCGGAGAAGACCCCGTCAAAATGCATCTCGCAGGTCACCCCGGTCGGTTCGGGGCGAAGCCGGCCGGACTCGTCCGGTTCCCCGAGCCACATTTCTTCGACGGTGACCCTGAGTTGGGCACCGTCCTTTTTGATAGTCCTCGGCAGTACCAGCCAGTGGAAATGAACGCCATCGGCAACCGCATGCTCATACTCCTCTGCGATCGCGGGCATCTCGTTGGCGGTGCGCCGGTAGAGGACCGACACGTCGGCGCCAAGACGCCGCAGCACCCGGGCGACATCCATGGCGACGTTTCCGCCGCCGACGACGGCACAGCGCGGTCCCGGCAAGGTTGCCGTGCCGCGGTTGGCTGCTTCGAGGAAATCGAGGCCGGATTCGAGCAGGCCCTCACCGTCGATTCCTGTGAGTTTCTCTTGCCCGGCACCGGTTGCAATAAAAACGGCCGCATAAGCGGCCTCGAGATCGTCCAATGTGAAGTCCCTGCCTAAAGCGACGTTGTTGTGGAAGTTGATCTCCATCGACTCGAGCCGAGCGATCTCCTCATCTACGACCTCGCTCGGTAACCGGTACTCGGGAATGCCATAGCGGAGGATTCCGCCGGGCTGGGGGCGTTGATCGAACACCGTGACCTCGTGACCGGTGCGGCGCAGGTAGTAGGCGGCTGCCATTCCGGCCGGCCCGCTGCCGACGACTGCGATTCGCTTGCCGGTTTCCGCGTCTGCGGCTGGATCCGGCAGGTCCATGCCGGCATCGCCCAGCCAGCGCTCTATCGAGCGGATCGAGATGGACTCTTCTCCCGTGGTGATTGCGAGGTTGCAGTTGTCTTCGCACATATGAGGGCACACGCGGCCGGTGATCCGGGGAAACGGATTCCGGGCGGTGACCGTGGCGTAGGCAGCCTCGAGCCTGCCTTCCTTGATGTCGTCGATGTATGCGGGAATGCGGACACCGGCCGGACATCCGGCGCTGCAGGGGGCCATACGATTGGCAAAGATCGGCCGCACGCTGCGCCAGGCTCCGGTCTTGAGGATGGTGCTGGTGGATGCCAGCGAAACCGGAATCTCGGGATAGTCGTCTACGTGCTCGAGACCGCTCATACAGTCACCTCCAGCTGTGTTTGCTCGAATGCCTCGGTGGCGGCCATCCGGTTCTCTTCTACCTTGACCGGGACCTCGTGATCGATGGCCGTCAGCAGGTCATCGAGCGACACGATCGACGTGGCGCGGACAAATGCGCCCAGGATTGCGGTATTCACGACAGGCTGGGCTGCGGTCCCCAACTGGTGGCGCCGTGCGATCTCCGACGCGTCGACCGTTGCCACCCGGAACCGGGGCACAATTCCCAGGCTGTCGGGTGGGTCCGATGTGTTGACCACGACCCAACCTCCGTTGCGCAGCCCGGCGAGCGGGTTGGCAGAATCGAGGAGAGTCGAATCCAGAATCAACAGATGGTGTGGTTCGCGGATGTCCTGGCGAACAAACAGGTCGTCTCCGGGCTCGGCGATACGTGCAAAAGCCACCACCGGTGCACCCCGGCGTTCCACGCCGTAGTCCGGGTAACTCTGGACGTACCTACCGGCCTGGAATGCCGCCTGCGCCAGTGTCTTCGATGCAACAACCGCGCCTTGTCCTCCGCGGCCGTGAATCCGCAGTTCGATCATGGGCACTCCCTGCTACTGGGATGTGTCCCAATCATGCACGTTCCTGCCCAAAATGGGTAGAGGCCGGAAGTACATTTGCCGGGGGACTCGACCAGTGCCGGCCCGGGCCGAAAAGGTGGTGCTAGTTGCCCCGCAGGTAGTCGATAACGTCTCCGGCGGTGTAGAACGATTCACCGGGAGGGACGCGGCCCATCAGGTTGCGTACTCCGGTGAAGTCGGATCCTGCCGTTACCAGCGCAGGCTCCTCGTATCCGCTCTTGACGCGGATCTGCGGCAGTCCTGCGGTTGCGAGCAACCCGTTGCACAAGCAGAGGCGCCCTTCGGTGTTGGCGGTTCTACCGCCTTTGATGTCGCTGTAGGCGCGCAGCGGCTCGGCCGGGCATCGATATCCGATAGACCCGCTCTCGGTCTTGTAGGGCACCCGGAGTGCTCCCAGATCGCACACCCTCTGCCGATCTTCGTAGACGGTGTCGTCCGAAAGGGTCCCGTCCACTTGGACTATGCGGAACGGGAATCCGGTCGGCGATGCTCTCCAATCGGATCGGACCTCCACCGTTCCGTCCACGACCTGAGCTGTGATTTCACGTTTTAGGTCGGGCACCAGCCCTGATTCTGCAGAGAATGCGAAGGATGTTCCCACTTGAATTCCGGCGGCTCCTTCACCCAGTGCCCGCACCAACCCGTCCGGGGATCCGTACGAACCTGCGAGCCAGAACGGCAGACCCAGGCTGCGAAGATCCGCAAGGTCGACGTCATCCCGTTCGTCATAGATTGGCTGGCCCAGGTCATCTACCCGGCGCGGTCCACGAGGTGGGGCGTTGTGACCTCCGGCGCTCGGCGCTTCAAGAATGAATCCGTCGGGCGGCTCCGCCATTGATGCGAGCGCGGAGGCCAGATCGGCGGAGGCGACGATTGCGAGGAAGTCCGGGCGTTCGACTTCGGGAGGGCCGCCGCCGTGAATGCCGGCCGGATCGAACCGTACCGCCACCTCGGCATCTTGCGAGGTGAGGCCCTGCACGCGCAGCGGCAGGCTGACTTCCTCGTGTCGGGACAGTCGCGAAATGAGTGGAGGCATGTCCTGCGGATTACCGGCGCCGACGATCACGTAGTCGACGCCGGCCAGGATGGCGCCGTAGACCCCGAAGGGGATTGGAAGCTCGACTTTTCGCAAGTAGTTGATGCCTACCGACCCGTGGTGGCCTTCCTTGGCGAGGAAGACTTCGACGAAATTCGCCGCCACCGTCATCTCCTGAAGTGCCAGGCTCGGTTCGACGGTGAAAGTGCGCACGTTCTTCATCGGCTTGTCGCCGTCGCTGCCATCCGGCACGTAATAGGCGTCGATGATCCGCTCGGCAGCGGCGGGAAACGGGAAGTGGGCGAGGGCCCGCCTTACGTGGTCTCCGGGGTCTCCGAGCTGTAGCCTGCGTGCCATTACGACCTCGAGGACGGTTCCGGAAACAACACCCATCTCGCCGCGACGAGCCACCGCGTTGGCCAGCTCCCACCCGGAGATGGCGACTCCCATTCCGCCCTGGATGATCTGCGGAGGGCGCATCCCGTTGGGATTTGATTCTGGGGGCGTAGGTGGTGCGGGCATCTTCCTCCCGGGCAAATGACGGTGTCCAGACCCCGCCGTTCAGACGGCGTCAGTCTGGACGGCCGCCAGCGTACCAGTCAAGCCGGAGCTGAGCCGGAGAGATCTTGTTTCCCACCTTTTTGTGGGCAAACCGCTGCCGGTCGTATTACGTTCTACATCAACCAATCCACTTTCACCCGTATTCAGATGCGTCGGAGGGAGAGCACGATGGACACCGGGATAGATCGCGACACCCTCGAACTGGTGTTGAAGACGCTCAGGGAGTTTGCCGCCGACCAGCTTCCAGAGGCGTATCTGCTCGAACTCGACACCCGCGATGAGTTCCCCGAAGACATTGTGAGGTTCATGCTGGCGGATCTCGGGGTGAGCTTGCTGTTCATCCCCGAGGAGTACGGCGGGATGGGCGGCTCAGCGTTCGACGTCTACCGCATCTGCGAGGAACTGGCCACGATCGACGTTGGTGTTGCCACTGGAGTCTTTGCCACATTCCTCGGCAGCGATCCGATCGTATTCGGAGCGACCGACGACCAGAAGGCGCACTGGCTGAGCAGGATGGCCGAGGAAGGCTTGCTCATGGCCTACGGGGCCACCGAACCCGAGGCAGGCAGCGACCTTGGTACGCTTCGCACCACGGCAGTCCGGGTGATGGACGGGGACGAGGTCGCCGGATACGTCATCAATGGGAACAAGCAATGGATCTCGAACGGCGGCTATGCCGACGTCTACACGATCCTGGCGTTGGCTCCCGACGGCCCCACGTGGTTCATTGTCGAAAGTGGGGCGGAAGGCTTCGAAACCGGCAAGCCGGAGGACAAACACGGCATCCGCGCCAGCAACACCGCAGCCCTTTCCCTTCAGGACGTGAAGGTTGGGACCGACCTGTTGGTCGGTGAAGCTGAAGGCCTCGGTCTCAGCCAGGCTCAGGAGGTGTTCGGCTACACCCGGCTCATGGTGGCCGCCTTCGGTCTCGGAGCCGGTTGGGCTGCGATGGATAGGGCCATCGCGTATTCCGAGGGGAGAATCCAAGGTGGTGCGCCGCTCTCCGAAAAGCAGGGATACACCCACAAGCTGATCG
>CAMYKI010000055.1:0-26568 GCA_947258985.1 uncultured Acidimicrobiaceae bacterium | reverse complement strand
CGAAGCGGCACGGGCCTATGTCGAGGAAACGGCGGTGCGCCTCGACACGGGTGAGGGACAACTCAACACCGAGGGTGCCATCGCCAAGTACATGGGCAGCGTCTCCGGCAACCAGGCGGCCGAGGACGCCATCCAGGCCCTCGGTGGCTACGGGTACACCAAGGAGTACATGGTCGAGAAGATCAAGCGGGATGTTCGCATCACGACCATCTACGAAGGAACATCAGAGATACTCGAGATGACGATCGGGCGTGATCGCTGGCAAGAGCACCTCAAGAGTCGGGGAGCCTTCTTTGAGGGGCAGGGTGCCGGCCTGAAACAGCTTGCGGCCGGGGCCCCCGGAACCGGTGCCGGCATCGCGGCACTTGCGGCAAATGGGTTGGCTCAGGTGATGGAACACGCCAGGGTTCACCGCCTAACGCGCAATCAGCACGTTCTCTTTCGGCTGGGTGAGCTGATCGCCTACGTCGAGTGTGCCGGTGCACTGGCACGTCGGGCTGCCGCCGCCCGTGCCGGAAGTCTTCCCGAGAAGACCGACGACCGGTTTGGTGCGGACACCCTTGCAGCGGTGTCCCGCGTCTTCGCCCGCGAGGCGGCGGCCAAAGTCGCCGTCGATGGGGCCCGCTGGGTGCTGGGCGCTGCCGCACCCGGTGCCATTGATGCCGCCGCATTCGATGCCGCCATCGGCACCAGAGCCATACAACAAGCGCAGACCGGGTTGATCGGCGATATGGACACGGTTGCAGACGCCCTATACGGCCGGGACTAGGGAACAAGATAAACCAGCGAAGTCGAGGAGAACCGTCACATGGCCGAGAAGGTCCAAAGAGCAGTAGCAGTAGTAGGAGTGGGCGCGGTGCTTCCCGACGCTCCAGACGCCACTACCTACTGGGAGAACCTGAAGGCCGGCAAGTACTCGATCACCGAAGTCCCCGCAGACCGCTGGGATCCGAGCCTCTATTTTGATCCGGATCCGAAGGCTCCGGACAAGACCTACTCGACAATCGGGGGATGGGTCAGGGAAGCCAATTTTTCGCCGCTCGAGTGGCGCATGCCGATTCCCCCAAAGGTCAGCGACGCCATGGATCCGACCCAGAAATGGTCGATCGCGGCCTCGCGAGAAGCGCTGCTCGACTACGGCTATCCAGACCGGCCCCTTGACCCTGACCGCACCGCCGTCATTCTTGGCAACGCCATGGCCGGCGACAAGCACTACCTCACTGCGCTGCGCGCCTACTACCCCGAGTACGCAACCGAGTTGAGCAACGCACCGAGTTTCGCCGCGCTCGACACGGGTCTGAGAGAAACCATCCTCGAGGAGTTGCTGGGAGGGGTGCGCCGTCGATTCCCCGATATCACCGAGGACACCATGCCCGGGGAACTGGCCAACATCATCGCCGGCCGAGTGGCGAATCTGTTCAACTTCCACGGCCCCAACTTCGTGGTCGATGCCGCATGCGCCTCCGCTCTTGCAGCCATCGACGCTGCGATCGAGGGCCTCGAACAGGGCGACTACGACGCGGTCCTCACCGGCGGCATCGACGCCAACATGGGCGTCCCGACCTTCATCAAGTTCTGCAAGATCGGCGCTCTTTCGGCCACCGGGACCCGGCCATATCACCAGGGCGCCGACGGGTTCGTTATGGGCGAGGGAGCCGCAGTGCTCCTTCTGAAGAGGCTCGCCGACGCCGAACGCGATGGCGATCACATCTACGCAGTGATCCGCGGACTAGGTGGCTCGAGCGATGGCAAGGGCAAGGGGATTACCGCACCAAACCCCGTCGGCCAGGAATTTGCGATCGCCCGAGCCTGGCAGAACGCCAATCTGGTGCCGAACTCTGCAACCTACGTGGAGGGGCACGGCACCTCGACCCGCGTCGGCGACGTCGTCGAGGCAGAGAGCCTGTCGCGGGTGTTTGCCAACCTCGATCTGCCTCCTGGATCGATTCCGCTCGGCTCGGTGAAATCGAACATCGGGCATTTGAAGAGCTCCGCAGGAGCGGCCGGAATGCTGAAAGCCGTCATGTCGCTCGATCAGAAACTCTTGGCTCCGAGCCTCGGCGACACCAAGCCGAACCCGAACATAGATTTCTCTCGTTCCCCGCTCTACATCAACAAAGAACTGCAGGAATGGAAGACGGCACCGAATCAGGTCCGCACCGCCGCCGTCAGCGCCTTCGGCTTCGGCGGGACCAACTTCCACGTTGTCCTCGAGGAGTACGTGCCGGGCAGGCTGCAGGTAGATGACGGCCCTCGGGCAATTTCGGTAGTCGCTCCGTCCCCTCGAGACAACCTGAGCGGTGCCGCGCTCAAGGATCCGCTTCGAGGTGCCCTCGTGGTCGGAGGTGACACGATCGATGCGGTCCGCGTCCGCCTCGAGGCTGTTCTGGAGAACGCCAGGAACGGCGAAGCTCCGGCCCCCCAGCCGCCGTTGGAATCGGATCTACGGGCCCCGACCAGGATCGCAATTGACTACGGCGACGCTGCTGAGCTGACAGACAGGATCGAGCGGGCGCTCGCGGCGATAGACGCCGACAGGCCTGTGAAGTGGAAGGCGCTGCGAAATCGGGGTGTGTTCCTTGGGACCGGCAGCCCCGGTCAGGTGGCATTCCTCTATACCGGCCAGGGCTCCCAGTACGTCAACATGCTCAACAGCTTGCGCTCCACCGAATGGGATGTCGGCGAGGTATTCGACGAAGCAGACCGCATCATGGAGCCCGTGCTCGGCAAGCCGTTGACCGACTACATCTTTGCGCCGGCAGACGACGCGGAAGCTATGGAAGCGGCGGACCTCCAACTACGACAGACGGAAATCACGCAGCCGGCTGTGCTCACCGTCGACACGGCGCTGACCCGCCTCCTTGCTGCATACGGAATTCACCCCGACATGGTCATGGGCCACAGCCTCGGGGAATATGGGGCGCTGGTGGCTGCCGGGGCCCTTCCCTTCCAAGACGCGCTGGAAGCCGTGGCCGGACGCGGTCGCGAGATGGCAGCAGTAGAGGTGGAGGACAACGGCCTGATGGCCGCGGTGGCCGCGCCACTCGAAGACGTGGTCCGGATTACCGAAGAGGTGGATGACTACGTTGTCGTCGCCAATTTCAACAGCCTCAAACAAGCCGTCATCGGCGGTTCGACCGCCGGGGTTACCGAGGCAACGAGACGGTTGAAAGAAGCGGGCGCTCAGGTCATCCCGCTTCCGGTCAGCCACGCCTTTCATACCGAGATAGTGGCTCCAGCTGCCGGTCCCCTCATGGATCTGCTGGAGCGGATGCGTCTCGAGTCGCCTGCGATACCGATCGTCGCCAACATCGACGGATCCTTCTACCCGATGGGGCACAACGTCGTTCCCAAGATGATCGACATCCTTGGCAAGCAGATCGCTTCTCCGGTTCAATTTGTCGATGGTCTGCGGACGCTCCACGACGCAGGCTGTCGAGTGTTTGTCGAGGTAGGCCCGAAGCGGGCCCTCCAGGGCCTTGCCGCCAATGTTCTCGGCGATGATGCCGATGTCGTCACCCTTTCCACCAACCATCCGAAGCAAGGTGATCGAGCCTCCTTCAACTACGGCCTTTGCGGCCTCTACGCGGCTGGGCTTGGGGTCGGGCGTGGCAGCGATGGACTTCCGGCGACGCCGCAGACAAGAGCCGCCGAGCCGGTAAGAGAACATCGCCCACCGGCACCGGCTGAGGAACGGTCGACCCCGCCCACGCCCGCGGTTGAGGCGCCGGTCGGCGCTGACGGCGGGATGTACATGGAACTCGGGCATCTGTTCGCCGACTTCCTCGAAAAGGGCGCTGCCATATACGGCGGCAAGGGCGGAGAGCCCGCGCCGGTGAGTCGGCACGCCACACCCGGCCCGGTGCACGCGGAGCGGCCGGTTGTCGTCACCGGCGCCGGTCTCGGCCTGCCCGGCGATGAGCAGGTCTTTGGGGACGACAAGGTTCCCAGCTTGCTCGCAGGCAACCAGTTCATTTCGTCGATCCCGGCCGACCAACGCCAGAAGATCACCGACAAACGGATCACCAGGCTGGTCAAGTCGGAGGCCGGAGGGGGCCACTTCGAGACCATCAGCGACCAGGCGGATGTCATCAAGCTCGCCGGCCGCGGCGGAGTAGTGGATCTGGCCGGACAATTCGGGTTTCCCGAAGAACGCCTCGGCGCCCTCGACCGCACCAGTGAGTTGGCGATCGGGGCTGGCCTCGATGCTTTACGCGACGCCGGCATCCCGCTTGTGATGCAGTACAAGGTGACGACGACGGGCACAAGACTTCCGGAGCGTTGGATGCTCCCGGAGTCTTATCAAACGAGTACCGGGGTCATCTTTGCGTCCGCGTTCCCGGGCAACCACGCGTGGATGGAAGAGGCCGAGCGCTACTACTCAGTTCAAGCTCTCGAACAACGGCTCGCCGACCTGAAGGACCTCCAGAGCAGCATTGCCGGTTCGGGCGGAACCCCGCAACTGGCGGACAATCTCGGCGAGCGGATCAGCGCCCTGGAAACTGAACTGGCCAACAACGAATACACCTTCGACCGGAAATTCCTGTATCGGGCGGTGTCTTTCGGCCACGCCCAGTTCGCCGAGTACATCGGAGCTCGTGGGCCCAACACTCAGGTGAATGGCGCTTGCGCCAGCACTACGCAGGCCGTAGCGATCGCAGAAGATTGGATCCGAACCGGTAGATGCGAACGCGTGGTCATCATCTCCGGAGATGATGTGACCAGCGACCACATGCTCGAGTGGATCGGAGCCGGGTTCCTCTCCATGGGGGCCGCCGCTACCGATTCAGATGTTGCCGAAGCCGCCCTGCCCTTCGACCGGCGCCGCCACGGCTTGATACTCGGGATGGGCGCAGCCGCCGTCGTAGTCGAGCACCCCGATTCGGTGGCGCAACGAGGCATCAGCCCGATTGCAGAGGTTCTGAGTACGGTCACCGCCAACAGCGCCTTCCACGGAAGCCGTCTCGACCCGGAGCACATCTGTGAGGTGATGGAAGACCTCATTGTTGAGGCAGAGAATCGATGGGGGATCGATCGGCGCCTCATCGCCCCCAACACGGTATTTGTGTCCCATGAGACATACACGCCGGCTCGCGGTGGCAGCGCCCAGGCCGAGATCGATGCGCTCCGACGCGTGTTCGGGGAGTCGGCAGACCAGATTGTCATCGCCAACACGAAGGGGTACACGGGGCACGCGATGGGTGCCGGCGTCGAAGACATCCTGGCGATCAAGTCGATGGAGACCGGTGTCGTGCCTCCGGTGCCAAACTTCAAGGAACCGGATCCCGATCTGGGGATGCTCAACCTGTCGCGCGGCGGCGCCTATCCCGTGAATTACGCACTCCGGCTCGGTGCCGGTTTTGGTTCGCAGATCAGCCTCACGCTCTATCGACATGTGCCGACCCCGAGCGGGGTGCGACCCCACCCGAACGCGCTCGGCTACGAAACCCGGATTGCCGATCCTGAGCAGTGGAAACGCTGGCTACAGACCGCTGCCGGCAAGCCCGGTGCCGGAGTCGAGGTCATCAAGCGCACGCTGCGAATCCCTGATGGCGAGGCCCCGGAGGAAGCCAAGGTCGCTGCGGCGCCGCAGCCCGTGGTCACACCGCAGCCGGCGGCCGTTCCGGTTGTCGCCGACCCGGCCGAGGTTGGCGCAGCGGATCCGGTTGCTGTTCGGGTGTTGGCTTTGGTTTCTGAGCAGACGGGTTATCCGCCTGACATGTTGGATTTGGATTTGGATCTGGAAGCTGATTTGGGGGTGGATACGGTCAAGCAGGCGGAGACGTTTGCGGCGATTCGTGAGGAGTATGGGATTGAGCGGGATGATTCGTTGGCGTTGCGGGATTATCCGGCAGGCGGAGACGTTTGCGGCGATTCGTGAGGAGTATGGGATTGAGCGGGATGATTCGTTGGCGTTGCGGGATTATCCGACGTTGAACGATGTCATCGGGTTTGTCCACGCCAAACGCCCCGATCTCGCCGGTACTACCGCACAACCGGCGCCGAGCGCGGCTCCCGAAGCTACGCCCACGCCGCCGATCGCCTCCAGCCTCCTCAGCGGCGACGATGCCGCAGCCGCAGATATCTCCCGCAGGATCCCGACCCCGATGCTGCGCCCCGACATTGGGCAATGCCTGCCGAGTGGGGTGGGCCTCGATTCCAACAGCAGAGTCGTGGTCATGCTCGATGAGGGTGGAGTCGGGCGGTCGCTGCTCATGCGCCTCGACAAGCTCGACGTAGCGACTCTCACCCTCGAGGGCGCACTCGACGCAGATGAGGTGCGGGCCCGGCTCGACGCCTTCTCCGAGAAGGGCGCCATCAGCGGCGTGTACTGGCTGGCGGCGCTCGATGCTGAGGATTCGGTTGCCGATCTGGACCTCGAAGGCTGGCGGGAGGCGTTGCGCCAACGCGTCAAACTTCTATACGAAACGATGCGGCACCTGTACGACACGGTCGGCGACTCCGGGACCTTCCTGATTGCGGCCACCCGCCTCGGCGGTCTCCACGGCTACGGGCCCGATGGCGCTACCGCTCCCATGGGCGGCGCCACCGTCGGGTTTACCAAGGCCTTCAAACGAGAGAAGCCGGATGCGCAGGTCAAAGCAGTTGACTTCCCGGTGAGCCGCAAGACGGCGGCCCTGGCGGACGCCCTGATCGAAGAGACCCTGTTCGACCCGGGCGCCGTTGAGATCGGCCGCAAGGACGGCCGTCGCTGGACGGTGGGCATCGTCGAGGAGGATCTACTCGAGGAACCCGCCGGAATCGATCTGGGGCCGGAATCGGTGTTCGTTGTGACCGGTGCCGCCGGGAGCATCACGTCGGCGATAACGGCCGACCTCGCAGGCGCATCGCAGGGGACCTTCCACCTGCTCGATCTCACTCCGGAGCCCGACAGGGACGATCTCGATATCGCCGCATTCTCTACGGATCGCGAGGGACTGAAGCGGACCATCTTCGAGCGACTGAAGGCAGCCGGAGACAAGGCCACGCCGGCGATCGTCGAGCGACATCTTGCCGATATCGAGCGGCGCCACGCGGCCTTGAGCACCATGCAGTCGATCGAGGCTGCCGGCGGTACCGCCGTCTATCACAGCGTCGACCTTCGGGACGGTGATGCGGTTGGTGCGGCGATGGCCCGGGTTCGTGAGGATCACGATCGTGTCGATGTGCTGCTGCATGCGGGTGGTCTCGAGATCAGCCGTCTGTTGCCCGACAAGGAGCGAACAGAATTCGATCTGGTGTTCGACGTCAAGGCCGATGGCTGGTTCAACCTGCTGCACGGACTCGGAGACCTGCCAATCCGATCGACGGTGGCTTTCAGCTCGGTTGCGGGGCGGTTCGGCAACAACGGGCAAACTGACTATTCAGCGGCAAACGACCTGCTCTGCAAGTTCACGTCTCATTTCCGCAGCGGCGGGGAAGAGACACTCGGCCTGGTCATCGACTGGACGGCGTGGGGAGACATCGGAATGGCGACCCGAGGCTCGATACCGACCGTGATGAAGGCGGCCGGAATCGACATGCTGCCTGCTGCTGCCGGGATCCCGATCGTGCGTCGGGAATTGACTCACCGCCGCGCTGGGGGCGAGATGGTGGTGGGCAAACGTCTTGGTCTTCTGACCGATGGGTTCCATGAAACCGGGGGCCTCGATCTAGATTCCGTTGCCGCATCGGGCAGCTCGATCATGATCGATTCCGTCGCCGGATTTGATATCTACTCCGGACTGCGGGCAACTGTTGAACTCGACCCCGACCAACAGCCTTTCCTGTTCGATCATCAGATCGACGGCACCCCGGTCCTGCCCGGTGTGATGGGAGTCGAGTTCTTTGCCGCAGCCGCCAAGGCCGGTTTCCCGGACCGGCACGTTGCCGGCATAGAGGACGTCGACTTTCTGGCGCCGTTCAAGTTCTACCGCGGCGAGCCCAGACAACTGTCCGTCGAAGTCCAATACACAATGGACGGAGAGGATGTCATCGGGGCGTGTCGACTGATCGGGGTGCGGACGCTGGCCAATCGGGATGAGCCGCAGCGCACAGTTCATTTCACGGGTCGGGTGCGTCTTAGCGTTGACCCGCCGACGGCCGGCAAGGCGGATGTTCCCGCACCGGGTGAGGTCATCGTCGCCGCCGACGATGTGTACCGCATCTACTTCCATGGACCCGCATACCAGGTCGTGGCTGCGGCGTGGCAGGACGGAGATGGGGTCGCTGCCGCGATGGCGTCGGACCTTCCGGAGAACCATGAACCCGAGGATCATTCTCTGGTCACGTCTCCCCGGCTGACCGAACTGGCGTTCCAGGCTGCGGGAATCTGGGAGATCGGCACGACCGGATCCATGGCGCTTCCGCTGCACATCGATCGTGTTGTCTACGTGCCAAACCCGGGCGCCGGTCAGATGAGCGTGATCGTCCGGGCCACAGATGACGGCGGATTCGACGCTTCGGTGGTGGACGGGGAAGGAGCGATTCTGGTGACTATGACCGGATATCGGACTGTCCGGCTACCCGCTCCTGTAGACCCAGACGCAGTAGTTCCACTGAGAACAGCGATGACCAACGGGGGGTGAACATCCCAGGCTTCGACCGAATAGCCATCGTCAATAGGGGCGAACCAGCGGTTCGCCTGATCAACGCCGTCGCCGAATACAACGCTGAGTTCGGAACGACGACCGAAACGGTGGCGTTGTTCACGAAGCCGGACAGAAACGCGCTGTTTGTGCGCGAGGCCGATTATCGCTTCAACCTGGGCCCGGCCACGTTTGTCGACGAACACGGCAATCGCAAAGTGGCGTATCTCGACTACGAGCTGCTGGAAAAGGCTCTGGTCGACAGCGGTGCAGACGCAGCTTGGGTCGGGTGGGGTTTTGTCGCCGAGCACTACGAGTTTGCCACCCTCTGCAAACGGCTCGACATCACATTCATCGGCCCCGATCCCGACGTCATGGAACGTCTGGGCGACAAGATCACCTCCAAGGCCATCGCAGAGAATGCCGGGGTTCCCGTCGTTCCCTGGAGCAGAGGGCCGGTCGCCACTCCCGAAGAGGCGGCAAGCCGGGCCGCGGACATCGGCTATCCGGTGATGATCAAGGCATCTGCTGGGGGAGGGGGACGCGGAATCCGGAAAGTGCGCTCAGAGGCTCAACTTGGCGAAGCATTTGCCCAGGCTCGAGCCGAGGCGCTCGGAGCTTTTGGCGACGACACGCTATTCCTAGAGAAGGCCCTCGGAACGGCTCGTCACATCGAAGTGCAGATCATCGGGGATCGGCTCGGCACTGTCTGGCCGGTTGGAGTGAGGGACTGCACCGTGCAGCGCCGCAATCAGAAGCTCCTCGAGGAGGCCCCGGCCCCGGTCCTTCGTCCGGAGCAGGATGCGGCGATCAGGGCCGCGGCGGCGCGGCTCGGCCGAGAGGCGGGCTACGTGAACGCCGGAACTGTGGAGTTCATGTACGACCCCAACGAGGAGCGATTCTGGTTCATGGAGGTCAACACCAGGCTGCAGGTGGAGCACCCGGTGACCGAGGTCACGACCGGTCTCGATCTGGTGAAGCTCCAGATCCATGTAGCCGGAGGGGGCACGCTCGACGCTGAACCGCCCCCAACCCGCGGCTATGCGATCGAGGCCCGTCTCAATGCGGAGGATCCGGACCGCGATTTCCTTGCGTCCCCGGGTCTGATCGAGTTGCTGCGCTTTCCGGCCGGTCCGGGGATTCGGGTCGACTCCGGGGTCGAGGAGGGTGATGAGATTCCCTCCGAGTTCGATTCGATGATTGCCAAGATCATCGCTCACGGCGGATCCCGCGACGAGGCGCGCAGCAGGCTGCTTCGAGCACTCCGGCAAACGAACGTCGTCGTGAGGGATGGAGCCACCAACAAGGCGTTCCTGAACCGGTTGCTGATTTCGCCAGAGTTCATCGAAGACAGCCACAACACCGGTTGGGTCGACGGTCTCGTCGCCGGTGGGGGACCGGCGCTCGACGGGGCCGGCCCGGCGCTGGTCGCGGCGGCAATCGACGGCTACAACGAGCAACTGTTGACTGAGCTGGCTGCATTCCGTGACGCGGCGAATCACGGACGGCCGGAAATCCAGCCGGACCCGGGAAAGCTGGTCAAGTTGCGGTTCCACGGGCGCCAGTATCAATTCAACGTTGACCGCACCAGGCCCAACCGATACCGGGTCGTCATCGGGCCGCATGTGATCGAAGCGCGTTTGAAGCGTCTCGGGAGGACACGCAGTCGATTGCAGTGCGGTGGTCGGGAACACAGGATTGTGTCGGTGGTCCACGGAGCGACCCATTTCGTCGAGGTCGATGGGGTCGCCCATCGGATCACCCACGACGAGGGGGGTATCGTGCGCGCGGCCTCTCCTGCAGTGGTTGTCGCCGTCGAGGTGGCGCCGGGTCAGGAGGTCGCGGTGGGGGATCGCCTTGCCGTTATCGAAGCCATGAAGATGGAGACGACCATCGTCGCCGACTTCGCCGGCGTGGTCCGCGAAGTGCTGGTCCGGGAGAACACCCAGGTGAGCTCCGGAACACCTTTGCTGGTGGTCGATCCGGATGAGGTATTCAGCGGGCAAGTCGACGCGGAGAAGGTAGATCTCGCTCCGCTCGAGCTTCCTCAGGATGACTTGACTCACCGTGGCTGCACCCACTATCTGCGGGCGCTGCGATCGATGCTGCTCGGATGGGACATCAAACCCGAGTACCTCGACTACATGATCGCCCCCGGAAGCGAGCGCTGCGTCGCCGGCGGTGCTGATCCCGAGATTCGGCGCCGCGAAGATGAAGTGCTTGCCATCTTTGTGGACGTGATCTCACTGTTTCGGCGGGCCCTGCCGGTGGAAAGCGCCGACGGTGAGCGCCGCACCACCGAGGAGTACCTGTTCGACTACTTGCGGGACCTTGGGGCTCACCGGGGGACGCTGCCGGCGCGGTTCACCGAACAGTTGCTGCAGGCGCTGCGCTACTTCGGCGTTGATTCGCTCGACCAAACGACGCCGGAGTTGATCGAGGCACTTCTCCGTTTGTCCAAATCGCACGCCCGCATGCGCACTCAGATTCCCGGGCTGCTGGCCGTTCTCCAGGATCGGCTTGCGCACGTCGGTGAGCCCGGCGAACACTTCAGCGATCTACTCGACCGGCTAATCCACGAGACCCAGGATCGCTATCCGGCCGTCCACGACATAGCTCTCGAACTTCGCTACGCCGGCTTTGACCTCCCCTTCCTCGAACAGGTACGCAGCCGCGAGTACGCCAGGGTCAATGACCTGCTCGACGCCCTCGAGGAGGCGGATGCCTCGTTGCGCAACGACCTAGTCAAGGAACTCGTCGAATGCCCCCAGCCGCTGAAGCCGACGCTGTCGATGCGATTTATGGGCGCCGATCCGGGCGTTCAGGAGGCGCTCCTCGAAGTAATGACCAGGCGCTACTACCGGATCCGAGAGCTGGGTCCCTTCGCTACTAGACGGGTCGATGATTTCGTGTTGGCTACCACGGAATATGTCCACGAAGAAGATCCGATCCACCTGGCGAGTACGCATCTCATATTCGAGGAACTCGAGCGAGGCATCGCTATGTTGCGCTCCGTGCTCGAAGACATTCCCCCCGAGTACGACATCGCCATAGACATCTATGTGCGCCGCTCGACGGAGAGCGGGACGCCGGATGCGACCGAGCGGCATGTCCGTGCCGCGCTCGACGCCGGGCTGGGGGAGCAGCAGCTTCGCAGGATCGTCGTTGTGGTCTCCGGCCCCGGGAGCGAAACGTCGCTGGGCGGCGTGCTCCACTTCACCTACCGGACCGATGGCGATGGAAGGTATGTCGAAGACACGCTCTACCGAGACCTGCATCCCATGATGGGCAAGCGGCTAGAGCTGTGGCGGCTATCCAATTTCGATCATCAGCGTCTTCCGAGTCTTTCGGACATCTACCTCTTTCACGCCGTAGCCAAAGAGAACCCTCGCGATGAGCGGTTGTTTGCCCAGGCCGAGGTGCGCGACCTGACCCCGATCCGCGACGAGAACGGCAAGGTGATGCGTGTCCCCGAATTCGAGCGGGTCTTTCGGGAGACCCTCGGGCCGATCCGCCGCTATCAGGCACAGCTGCCGCCGCGCAAGCGGCTCCAGTGGAACCGCGTCATTCTCTACGTATGGCCTGTGCTCGATTTCAGTTTCGACGAGGTCGAAGACATCGTGTACCGGCTGGCCCGCGAGACCAAGGGGCTGGGTCTGGAGCGAGTTCTGGTGCGAGGCCGGGTGCGCTACCCGGATGACTCGATCCACACCCGGGTTCTCGTAGTCAACAACCCCGGCGGCAACCAGCTCCGCATGGAGCTGCGCGAGCCCTGGGACCGTCCAATGCAGCCGCTGGATGATCTGTCGCAGGCAATGGTGAGGCTGCGCAGGCGCGGCCTCACGCACCCGTGCGAGGTCGTGGAGACCTTGCTGCACGCCGGCGGCACCAGAGGTGGGGAACCGTGGGGGCAGTTCGTCGAATACGATCTGAACGGGGCAGGAACGCTGCAGCCGGTCGATCGACCATGTGGCAAGAACACCGCAAACGTGGTTATTGGTGTCACGGAAACACTCACCGATCGATATCCCGAAGGGATGCGTCGGGTGACCGTCATCGGCGATCCGTCCAATGGGATGGGGAACCTTGCCGAACCCGAATGCCGGCGCATCATCGCAGCGATGGACCTGGCTGAGCGGGAAGGCATTCCGCTCGAGTGGTTTGCGGTGTCTGCCGGGGCCCGCATCTCGATGGATTCCGGTACCGAGAACATGGATTGGATCGCACGGGTGCTTCGCCGCATCGTCTCGTTCACACAGGGCGGTCATGAACTCAACGTCGTCGTTGTCGGCATCAATGTTGGGGCTCAGCCGTATTGGAACGCCGAAGCGACCATGCTCATGCACACCCGCGGGATCCTGGTCATGACCCCTGAAGCCTCAATGGTGCTCACCGGAAAACGGGCGCTGGACTACTCCGGTGGCGTTTCGGCGGAGGACAATCGGGGAGTTGGTGGCTACGAACGAATCATGGGACCCAATGGGCAGGCCCAGTACTTCGCGACAGATCTGACGGAGGCCTGCAAGATCCTGCTTGCCCACTACCGGTTCACCTACACCGTGCCCGGCGAGCGGTTCCCGCGTCTCGAAACCACCCGCGACCCGTCGGATCGCGACGTGAGGGAGTCACCTCATGGTGGTGAATTCGCCACCATCGCGGATGTCTTCTCGCTGGAGCGGAACCCCGATCGGAAGCTTCCGTTCGAAATCCGGCAGGTCATGGAGGCGGTCGTCGATGGAGACCTTCCGCAGCTCGAACGATGGCACGGCATGCAGCACGCCGAGACTGCCGTGGCTCTCGACGCCTTCATCGGTGGCCACGCTGTGGCGATTCTCGGCCTCGAGTCGAAGCCCGTTCCTCGACTGGGGTTCGTGCCGGCAGACGGCCCAGCGCAGTGGACATCAGGGACTCTGTTCCCGGTTGCTTCGAAGAAGATGGCGCGCGCTATCAACGCCGCTTCTGGAAATCGGCCGCTGGTGGTGCTGGCCAACCTCTCGGGATTCGATGGCTCACCGGAATCTATGCGACGCTGGCAGCTCGAATACGGTGCGGAGATTGGGAGAGCGATCGTCAACTTCGATGGTCCCATTGTCTTTTGCGTCGTCTCCCGGTACCACGGTGGCGCTTTCGTTGTGTTCTCGAAGACGCTCAACGACAACATGGAGGTCGCCGCTATCGAAGGCTCGCGGGCGTCGGTAATCGGCGGGGCGCCGGCAGCCGCCGTCGTGTTCACTCCCGAGGTGCGCCGCCTTACCGATGACGATCCTCGCATCGTCGCGATGAAGCAGGAATTCGATGAGAGCTCCGGATCTGCCCGAACCGAGCTCCGGCATCGGCTCGACGAACTGCGCGATCTGGTGACTGCCGAGAAACAGGGCGAGGTGGCCGCTCAATTCGACGAGGTTCACTCCGTGCAGCGCGCCCAGGAGGTTGGATCGATCGATGTGACTTTGCCCGTTGCGGAGCTGCGCCCGTACTTGATTGATGCCATCGTCCGCGGCAAAGCACGATCTATATCGGAAGTGTGATGTCGCCAGGGACGATTGGCTGGCTGTCCGCAGGGCTCAGCGAGGTACCGAACGACGACAGCTGGGTCGATCCGGGTATGGCTGCACGGTTCTCCGGGATACGCTTCACCAAGAGGTTCACCGAGGCGCGCCTGGCCCGCTGGGTCGCCAAACGGACCGTCGCGGCGACACTGGGTCTTGCCGAAACCCCGGAGAGCTTGCGGAGGATTGTCATCCGCAACGCACCGGACGGGGCTCCCGAGGCAATTGTCGGTGAGGAACCGATCAGCGCTGTGATCGCCATGACCGACAGGGCGGACTGGTCGGTGTGCGCCATCCTCGACGGCGGCGGTCGGGTCGGTTGTGATCTGGAATTGGTGGAACCGCGGAGCGCAGCATTCGTTGCCGACTACTTCACGGCAACTGAACAGCGACGAATTGCCGCCGCGACCGATACGCGGATTCTTGCCAATGTGATGTGGTCGGCGAAAGAGAGTGCGCTCAAGGTGCTTCGGACCGGACTCAGACGTGACACGAGAACGGTCGAGGTTCATCTCGACGACGACGATGCTGCGGATTGGCGACCACTCCACATTGGGGATGACGAGGGTCGGAGTTACCCGGGCTGGTGGGTCCGGTTCGGGGAGTTCGTGTTGACGGTTGCTGCGGAAGGGCCCACGATGGCGCCGGTCTCTCTGGTGGAGCCTCCACCGCTTGCGGAGGCCACTCCCGGGCATGCCTGGATGGACTCCATGAAGCTTCCGAACGGCGCGAATCAGGAGATGTGAAGCACCCCATCGGGGACCATCCGGCGCATTCGTCTGTCCAGGGAGAAGAGGAAGGTCGCCGATGGAATGATCGTAAGCAGGATCACCAGCAGCAGTGGTGCCGGGCGTAGCGCTCCGACCGGCCGTGCGGCCGCAGCACCAAGTGCCATTGCGCCGGTAACCAGTCCATGGACGACGAGGTCCTCTGGAGGATCCCAAGCGAGTGCAGAGTCACGATCAGGGGCAACAGGACCGTGGCGACCGAGCCTGCGGACCCTTGCTTTCGGCATATTCCCCCAATGTCAACGCTCCTGTCCGGCAGAGGCTGACGATTTTGTCGATCCGGAGAGGGTCGCTGTGCCGAAACCAGAGCATGAATACGATGCGAGTTCTCGCCTGGTTTGTCGTTACGGGGATGGCGGCTGCGGTGGCCTACGGCCTTGCCAGCGGCGGATTCTCCGATGAAGCTTCAGCTATCTGGTCCCTACCCTGGGGGAAGGTGATGCTGATCGACCTCTACGCCGGTCTCGCCATGTTCGGGGCGTGGATAGCAGTGCGGGAGCGCCGGGCGCTGCCGGTCGCGTTGTGGTGGGTTGGTCTGGTGGTGCTGGGCAATCTGGCCGCCGGGGCTTACCTTGTGGGCGCCCTCCGCGGTTCCGATGACGCCGCCGATCTCCTACTCGGCCGGTCTGCGACAAGCCGGTAGGCCGCAGCAACGTCAGGCACCAGCGCATGAACAGATTGTCTGCCGACCCTTTTCCAGATATCATCGATTAACGATTATTGGAGGGTCATGACCACCGCGTTCCACCACGTCCATATCAAGTCGAAGGACCCCCACGCCACCGTTGCCTGGTGGGTCGACATGTTCGGGGCCGTCGCCAAGCCGGAATTCAAGTTCGGGACGATGCACTTCACTCCGGTCGAACTGGACGGCGTCACCATCAATATCACCGGCCACGCTCCAGAAGAAGCCGAAGGAATGGCCGAGCCGCAGTCGATCCCGTACTGGGGATTGGAGCATGTTGGGCTGCTGGTGGACGATATGGACGCCACCCTTGCTCGGTTCGAAGAGCAGGGGCGCAAGATCTATGTGCGTCGGCCGGGACCGGGCAACTTCGAGATCGCTTTTGTCGATGCCCCCGACGGTGTGGTGCTGGAATTGCTATACCTGCAAGAAGACAACTAGCCGTCGGCCCCGGGGACCAGCCAAATGAAACGTCTCAAAGACTTCGCCTACCAAGAGCCGACAACGCTCGATGAAGCCGTGGCGGCGCTTGCCGAGGGCGGGGACACCGCCAGAGTGCTCGCCGGCGGGACCGACCTCATCGTAGATCTGAAGATCGAGCGACTTCTGACTACCGCCGTGGTGAACATCAAGAGGATCCCTGGTCTCAGCGGGATCGACGACCTGGGCGAGGCGAGCCGTATCGGAGCCCTGACCAAGGTCACGGACATCGAGGCCTCGACACTCGTCGCGGAGCGGCATCCTGCCTTATCGCAAGCCGCTTCGATCCTGGCGTCGCCGCCGGTGCGCGCCCTCGCAACCATCGGCGGCAACGTCGGAAGAGCCTCGCCGGCATCCGACCTCGGTCCGGCCCTGATCGTGTTAGGGGCGTCGGCCCGCATTCGGGGCACAGGAGGAGATCGCGAGGAGTTGGTCGAAGCCCTGTACACCGGCCCCGGCAGGACCTCGCTGGCCTGCTCCGACATCATTACCGACTTCATAATCCCCAAGCCGGCGGCCGGATGCGGTTCGGCCCACGTCAAGCTTGGCAAGAGAGGCAGCGGCACCGACATCGCCATGGCTGGGGCCGCAGCGAGTGTCGTCATCGCCGAGGGCGTGATCACTGAAGGCAAGATTGCGTTGGCTTCGCTCGGCCCGATCCCATTTCGCGCCACCAATGCTGAAGAAGTGCTGCGCGGTCGGCCTGCAGCCGAGGAGACGATCGCAGCGGCTGCGGAGGCGGCGGCCGGTGACGCAAGTCCGATTGGGGATATCCGGGCCTCCGCATCGTACCGCACCACTCTGGCCCGGGTGCTCACCCTGCGAGCGCTGCGTGCCGCCATTGCGTCGAGCAGGGAGGTTGTCGCATGACGATCCGCATCGACACAACAATCAACGGGGACCGGATGGAGATCGATGTCGATCCGACGCTGACCCTGCTCGAGGTCCTGCGCGAGAACCTCTTTCTCAGCGGGACCAAGGAAGGTTGCGGGGTGGGGGAGTGCGGCACCTGTGTCGTACTGGTCGATGGTGAACCGGTTACCTCGTGTCTGGTCCTGGCAGGTGATGGCGACGGAGCAAACCTCGAGACGGTCGAAGGGTTGGCCCAAAACGGGGAACTCAACGAGGTGCAACAAGCCTTCGTCAATACCGGTGCTTTTCAGTGCGGTTTCTGCACCCCTGCCATGGTCCTATCAGCAACCGCCCTACTGCGGGACAATCCGCAGCCGGACGAAGAAGAGGTCAAGAAGGCCCTGGGCGGCATCCTGTGTCGCTGCGGTGCGTATCCTAAGATCCTCGAAGCCGTCATAGAGGTCACCGGGGAGGGAGCATGACTACTTACGTTGGAAGCAGAGTCGCGCGCGTCGATTCAGTCGATAAGGTCACCGGCCACGCGGTTTATGGCGTAGACGTTGCCCTCCCGGGCATGTTGCATGGAGCAGTCGTTAGGAGCCCCCACCCCCACGCCCGGGTCGTTTCGATCGACATCAGCGCCGCCGAGAAGGCGCCCGGGGTCAAGGCCATCGTCACCGGCAAGGATTTTCCGCAACTGTTCGGATCAGCGATCAAGGACCAGCCATTCCTTGCCATCGACCGGGTCCGCTACGTCGGTGACCCGGTGGCGGCGGTTGCTGCCACTTCCGAACGCGAGGCGCAGTATGCCCGCGATCTGATCAAGGTCGTCTACGAGGAGCTTCCCGCCGTTACTGATATGCGGCTTGCCCTCGCCGACGACGCTCCGCTGGTACACCCCGACATGCACACCTACCAGCGTGGTGGACATGACATCGTCCCCCACACCAACGTCAACACGCTGTATAGGTACGAGCGCGGCGACGTCGAGACTGCGTTTGCGGAAGCCGATTTTGTCTTCGAGGGGGAGTACAGCGCCCATGCCCTCAGCCATGTCGCCCTCGAGGTTCACGTGGCCGTCGCCGAGTACGACGAGTACTCGGGTGATTACACGCTCTGGGTGTCGACCGATCGGCCATTCTTCCTGCGCGACGATCTCGCAGGTGGCCTCGGTGTCGATGGCTCCAAGGTGCGGCTGAAGGTTGCCCAGGTTGGCGGCTCTTTCGGGGCAAAAGGGGTACCCATAGCCGAGGCCATCGCCGCCGTCCTTGCTCGCAAGACAAACGGTCGTCCTGTCAAGGTCGAACTGACTCGTGAGGAGTGTTTGATCGCCAGCCAGCTTCGGGTGCCGGCCATCATGAAACTCAAGACCGGCGTCACCAAGGATGGCCTCATGATCGGGCGCAGCGCCGATGTGCTGTGGGACAGCGGGGCGTACACGGCCTACACAGTCGGTGTTGCGATTCGAGGTTCGCAGACGATCGTCGGCCCGTATCGCATCCCCAACCTGAAGATCCTGTCGCGTCAGGTCTATACCAATAAGGGCATCACCGGCTCTTACCGCGGATATGGGACCACCCAGGTCACGTGGGCATGCGAGTCGCAGATGGACGAGATCGCACACGAGTTGGGAATCGATCCGGTCGAATTGCGGCTGCAGAATGGGTACGAGGAAGGGGATTCGTATCTCAACGGCCAGATCATGCACGGGGTCGGCCTGAAAGAGACGGTTGAGGTGGCTCGTGATGAGATCGGTTGGGGATCGATCGATCGTCAGCCTGCGCCGCATCTGCGCCGCGGCAAGGGGATCGCCACGATGATCAAGCCCACGATGACGCCATCGAGTTCCAATGTCGTTATCAACCTTGGAGGGGACGCCAGCGTCCAGGTGATCTGCGCTGCACCGGAGATCGGCTCCGGGCAGGACACGGTTCTGGCGCAGATGGCTGCCGACGCCGTCGGGGTCCCTATCGAGGACGTTTCTGTTCCGGCGACAGACACGGCGCTGACGCCATACAACGGGCCGGTCGCATCGAGTCGGACGACCTATCACATGGGAAGCGCCATTGTCTCGGCGGGGGCCGAGATCAAGGAGAAGGTGCTGGCGCTGGCCGGGGACTTCTTCGGGGTCGACTCCGAATACCTCGAGATGCGAGACGGTGAGATCCTCGACGAGGATGGCGAGAGGTTGATCGGGCTCAAGGACCTGCTCGCCAAGTTCCACGGTGAGGGCTTCTCCCTTACGGCCGGAGGCCGCTATTCGTCAGCGGGTTCACCGCTCTTGAAAGCAGATCCCGGGGAGGAGTGGATCAGCAGCATCTTCTGGATGTTCTGCACCCAGGCCGCCGAAATCGAGGTAGACACCGAGACCGGAGCGATCCGGGTAGTCAAGGTCGCCGCATCCGCCGACGTCGGCAAGGCGATCAACCCCATGACCTGTGAGCAGCAGATCGAAGGTGGAGTCGTCATGGGCGTCTCCAACGGCATACTCGAGGACTTCAAGATCGACAACGGCCGCATCGAGAACGCATCTCTCGCCGATTACAAGGTGGCCACGATCCAGGACTCGCCCGAGATCGTCCCAATTCTCGTGGAATCGATCCACAACGAGGCCCCATACGGGGCAAAGGGGATTGGTGAACCCGCGGCAGCGGCGACACCGCCCGCCATCGGCAATGCGCTGTTCGACGCCGTCGGAATCCGTATCCCCGATCTGCCGATTACCCCCGAAAAGGTGCTCGACGCCCTCGCCGCGAAGGAAGCCGAGGACCTCTAACGCGTCTGGCGTATCTGGTGGCGGTATACCGCCACCAGATACGCCAGAGCATGAGGGCCGGCCTCTTATCATGGATTATCGATTATCGGTGATCCGGCTAAACTAGTTCCGTCTTGTAGCCGGCCGCAGAGTCGATCCCGAAGGAGACAGCATGCTCAAGGTCGCCCAGGTTGGTCTCGGTTGGTGGGGAGCACAGGTCACCAATGTCCTCCAGGGGAGTGAGAAGATCGAGATCGTCTGCGGTGTAGATCCCGCAGAGTCGATCGCCGAGAAGTACACCGCCGAATTCGGACTACCCGTGTATTCCGAGTACCAGGATGCACTCGACGACCCCGCCGTCGAGGGCGTGATCCTGACGATCCCGCACCGGCTTCACGAAGAGATGCTTTTGCAGGCGGTCGCCGCTGGGAAGCAGGTCTTCTGCGAGAAGCCGCTCTCGCTCGACGTTGCCAGCGCTAGAAGAATGATCCAGGCCTGCGACGACGCCGGCATTGTCATGGGCATCGGTCACGAGCGACGTTTTGAGCCCGCATGGGAAGAGATGAAGCGGATGGCCGATGACGGTGAGCTCGGCACAATTCTCCACATGGAGGCACATTGGAGCCACGACCGTTGGCTCAATATGGCCGCCGACAACTGGCGGGGCAGCAAAGAGGAGTCGCCCGCAGCCGGATGGACCGGGATGGGCGTCCATCTCAGCGACATGATGCTGAGCCTGGCCGGTGAGGTCGTCGAAGTGCACACCCATGTCGCCAAGCGAATCCTGACGATTCCGACCGGTGACGTCGTCTCCGCACACTTCAAGTTCGCCGACGGTTCTACAGGGCATATCGCCGCCCTGTCGGCCACGCCGGACTATGCCCGATTCACCGTTTTTGGGAGCCACGCCTGGGCGGAAGCCAGGGAGACGCAGCATGTGGATCCCGGAGGGACGACTCATTTTTACGTGCGTCGTCGGGGTGATGCCGATCAGACCAGGACCGACTTCGAGCCCGCCAGTCCGGTAAAGGCCGGGTACGAGCACTGGGCGGACGCGGTGGCCGGCCGGGTCGAATATCGTTTCAGCAACGAGGAACGACTGGGCAACGTTGCCGTCCTGGAATCGCTCGTTCGTTCCTCCGAGACCGGCAAGCCGGAAACTGTCGCCCAATTGAAGTAGCCGAGATCCATTTGACGGGGACCTTCCGTATGGAGGTCCCCGTTCCCATTTCCGGGGTGGTCGAGCCCCGGGGGCGGTTCCGCCGAAAGAGAGAGGATCAAGAGTTGACGCGACCGTGCGTTTGTCCGTAGTCTATGGGTGATCGATTATCGAGGATCGTCGTGAACCAGTGTCGGGAGCTAGTGAGAGCAGTCTCGTTTCCTTGCGCTGAACGTCGTCACCGCACCTCTAGCTCACAGCGGCGGACCGGCCCGAACCCCCTATTCGCATTGACTTCTTCGCGACGCGGTTCTGCCGCGCCGCGGATTTGGAGACAACAACCGTCATCGGCTGTCGGTCGCGGCGCGTTCTCATCTGAGCCGCACCGAGATCGCCACGATCAGGAAGGGAGTTAGATCGGAACTCTGGCCGTGACGGCCATCAGCACACGTAGTTGGACAGGAAGGAGATTTGCCGAATGGCAGATACCAGCAAGGTCGTAGCCCAATTCTTGGGTGACGAGAGTTTCCCCGTCGAGTGGGAAAGCGAGAAGGAAAAGGACCTGTTCTGGGTCTACGACGATCTGCATTGCCCCCGGCCCGTGTCGCCGATGTACGACGACATCGCCAACTGGGTGAACACCTGCGATCACATGTTCCGTAGGTTCGGCACTCCGTTTGCCTCGGACTGGATCAAGAAGGTCGTCAACGGCTATCTGTACACCGCCGCAGTCCCCTGTGACCCGGACATGGCAGTTCCGGCGACAGAGTATGCCAACGTGTACTACCCGCGGGTTCCCAAGGATGATCCGGAGTATGCGGCCAAGATCGGCGCATATCTCGGCGCAGTGCTTCCGACTTACGGCGCAAACTTCCCGGACTGGTGGCATGGCCGCCTCGTTCCGGAGATGGCCGGCAACCTGAAGTATCTCGAAGATAAGATCGACGACTGGGAGAACATCCCGCTCATGGAGTGGGCCACGATCCTCGAGGACGCCATCGACATTGTCGACCGTCACTGGAAGATCCACTGGATGCTCAACTTCTCGCAGCTGTCATCGACACTGGCCCTCCGTGGCACCCTCGGTGCTGCGCTCGGCGGCGAAGACAAGATCACCCAGAAGCATGAGGAGATCCTCGGTCGTCTGCAGAACTCCGCCGCGGACCGCAACTGGGACGCCATCGAACTGCTCGTTGAACTGAAGGATCAGGTCAAGGGGAGTGACGTTCTCAAGGCTGCGTTCGCCAATGAGACCGGTGAGGAGATCCTCGCCGCGCTGAAGGCCACTGACGAAGGCAAGACCTTCTTCAACGACGGCGTCAAGGACCGGTACCAGCGTGAGTTTGGCTGGCATGCGGTGTGGAGCCACGAGTTCATCTACCCGTCACGCTTTGAGACACCGGAGCCGGTGCTCGATGTGATCAAGGGCTATCTGGACTCCGACTATGACCACAGGCCGGTCGTTGCCCACCTCAAGGAAGACATCAAGGCGGCGTCAGTAGAGTTGCTCGATGGTATTCCTGAGGGCCCGGAACTCGAGGCACTGAAGGCAGCCAACGAGATCAACCTGAAGATGGCTCCGCTCACCCCGGACCACCACTTCTACATCGACCAGGGCACGCACCAGCACACCCGTGTCGTGTTGATCTGCATTGGCCGTCATCTGGTCAACATGGGTCTGCTCAATGAGCCGGACGACGTCATCTACATGAAGTACAACGAACTTCGCTATCTCATGGGCGACCCCAGCCTCATCGATGCGAAAGCAGTCGTTGCGCAGCGTCGTGCAGAGCGCGCCGAGCACGAGAAGATCCGTCCGCCGGACTTCATCGGAACGGCAACCGAAGATCAGCTCCAGTTCCCGTATCTGAACCTGTGGGGTTTCCCCGAGAAGCTCCATCACGATATGGAGACGAAGGGCCGGATCGAGGGTCTGGGCGTATCCCCGGGCGTCATCGAGGCAACTGCCAAGGTTGTCTCGTCACCCGCCGAGTTCGACGAGGTGAAGCAAGGCGACATCCTGGTTTGCCAGATGACGAACCCGGCGTGGACACCGTTGTTCGCCATCATCGGCGGCATCGTCTGCGACGCCGGCGGCATGGTTGCGCACCCGGCGGTCATGGCTCGTGAGTTCGGGATTCCCGGTGTTACCGGCACCGGAATCGCTACTCGTGAGATCAAGACCGGCGATCGTCTGCGGGTCGATGGCACCAACGGTGTCGTCGAAGTCCTGTCGTAACACCTAGCGGCATTTGGCCCGGGCTACCTCGTGTAGTCCGGGCCTTTTGCGTTGCTAGCTGACAGTCAGTTCGGTGCTGACGTAGTCGGCAGAAGATGTGCCCATGCGGACCTCGAACGCGCCGGGCTCGACCACTCGCTTCATGTTCGAGTCAAGCAGCGAGAGTTCCGCCGGCCCAACCGTGAAGCTGGTCGTCTTGGTTTCGGCCGGCTCGAGATGAACTGGCTGGAACCCGACCAACCATTGCACAGGTCGAGTGACCGACGCGACCCGATCGTGCACGTAGCACTGCACGATTTCGATGCCTGCCCTCGGGCCGGCGTTGGTAACTTCCACGGTGGCGGTGGCTGTCTCGTCGGGGCTGATCGCCACAGGAGCGACGACGGGGTTCGCGTAGGAGAACTCGGTGTACGAGAGGCCGTGCCCAAATGGGAAGAGCGGCTCCCTGCAGGCGAAGAGGTAGCCGCGTCCCTTTGACGGCTTGTCGCGATAGGTGGACGGTACCCTGCCGACGCCGCCGGGGAAGGTAACCGGGAGCTTGCCCGATGGGTTCTCGTCGCCGGCCAGAATCGCAGCGACCGCGTTGCCACCTTCCTGGCCCTGGTACCAGATCTGAAGAACCGCACCGCACCGGTCGGTCACGTCGGTGAGGTCAAGCGGGCGCCCACCCATCACGACGGCGACCGTGGGCGTGCCGGTTGCGGTGATCGCCTCAACCAGCGCCTCCTGTTCCCCGGGGAGTGAGAGCGAGATGCGGTCTCCGAGGTGATTGAGTGCCCAGCCCTCCCGGGCCGTGGCCTCGTTGCCACCGATCACCAGGATGGCCAGATCGCTGCGCTCTGCAATGGCGCGCGCCGCGGCGATTCTCTCGGGCTGGTCGGCGGCAGGTGACGGGTGCACCTCGTCGGCCCACCATTCGGCGCCACCGGCCGGGCCTTCGCTGATGCGGCATCCTTCGGCATGTTCGATCTGGTCAGCGCCAAAGCGGTCCTGGAGGCCTGCGAGGACCGAAACGCCCTGTCCGTCCTTCCGCGAGTACCCACCGAGATGGAGGTCGGCGGCGTTGGGTCCGATCACGGCAATCCGCTCATAGGTCTTCGGATCCAGGGGGAGCAGAGATTCCCGGTTGGTCAGCAGGGTCACAGAGCGCAGGGCGGTTCGAAGTGCCAGCTTGCGATGCTCCGGGCTGTTGACGATCTCTGTGGCTCGGTCGATATCCACTCGAGGCACCTCATCAAGGAGCCCGAGCCGCTGCTTGGCGGTGAGGACGCGGGTGACAGCGCGGTCGATGGCTTCAATTGGCACGAGGCCAGAGCGAACCTGGTCGGCAAGAGTGCTGAAGCAACGCGGTTCCGGGACCTCGCAGTCGACGCCGGCCATCAGTGCCATGCGGGCAGCCTTCTCCACATCTTCTGCGACATGGTGGACGTCGATCAGTTGCGGTACCCCGAAGCCGTCCGATGAGACCATCCCCTCGTAGCCCCACTCGTCGCGAAGGACCTCGGTGAGTAGCCAGCGAGACGTGTGACAGGGCACGCCGTCGATTTCGTGATAGGCGGCCATCAACGCCCCGACCCTGCCCTCGCTGACGACCCTGGCAAACGGAGCCAGATGGTGCTCTCGGAGTTCCCGTTCGCCTGCGTGGAGGGGGGCTGCGTTCATCCCCGCCTCTGGTGAACCATGGCCGGCGAAGTGCTTGGCGCAGGCAAGGACGCGATCAGGCGGTATCTCCCAATCCTTGCCCTGGAGCCCGTGGATCGCAGCCAGCCCGAGCGTGGAAACGAGATAGGGATCCTCGCCGAAGGTCTCCTCCAGTCGGCCCCAGCGGGGATCTGTCGCTATGTCGAGAACCGGGGCATATACGTAGTTGCTGCCCCGTGCCCGGATTTCCCGGGCTACAGCGGTGAAGACCTCCTCAATCAGGGCAGCGTCCCAGGTAGAGGCGAGGGCAATCGCCGTCGGGTACATCGTGGCACCGACCGCGGTGTGGCCGTGCACCCCTTCTTCGTTGAAGAGAGCCGGGATGCCCAGATGGGTCTCACCGGCGAGAGCCTGCTGGAGGGCGTTGGTGAGCCGTGCCGCAGCGGCCGGATCGAGGTGCTGGGACGGCCGTCCCGCCTGCCCGATACCGTCCGGGTACCGGCGGACCAAGTCTCCGGCAGCCTTCGCTGGGGGAGCGTCTTTGAGCCACGGCGCCTCGGGGACGCGGCCGATGCAGGAGAGCTGCGCGGTCTTCTCTTCGAGAGTCATTTTGGCGATGATCTCGGCGACACGTTTGCCTGTATCCATCTCGATGAGGCTAGTGATGCGTAAGGCCAATCACGCGATTCCAGCCTCTCAGATCAGCTCGACTTCTATGCGGATTCGTGATATTCTCGATAATCGATTATTCGGGGGAAGCAGTTCTAGAGTCTGGTTGAGGAGGAGCGACGACATGGCGGAACGCCTCAAGTACCTCGTAGGCGGGGAGTGGAAAGACACCACAAGCGGCGTCTACTACGAGATCACAAATAGCAGCACGGGTGAAGTGATGGCGGAAGCCCCCCGCTGTACGGCCGAGGAGGTCGATGCTGCAGTCGAGGCCGCGGCGGCTGCCTACCCGGGCTGGCGTGATACCCCGATCACCAAGCGGGTACAGGTCATGTTCAAGATGAAGGGCCTGCTCGAGGAGCACCTCCACGATCTGGCCATGCTTCTAGCCACCGAGATGGGCAAGACCTACGCCGAGGCGCGTGGGGACGTACTCAAAGCTATCGAGGTCGTAGAGCTTGCTTGCGCCGTTCCGGTCACCATGCAGGGCGACTCCCTCATGAACGTCGCCGAGGGCTACGACACAGTCAGCTATCGCGAGCCGATGGGTGTATTCGCCGGCATCGTGCCGTGGAACTTCCCGGCCATGATCCCTATGGGATGGATGAGCCCGCTGGCGATCACGACCGGCAATACGTTCGTGCTCAAGGCCGCTTCGTTTGTTCCGCAGACGGCGATGGCCATCGCCAAGTTGTTCGAAGAGGCGGGACTGCCCCCCGGCGTCTTCAACCTCGTCACCTGCTCACGCCACGAAGCAGAGCGTTTGCTCGTGCACCCGAAGGTCCAGGGCGTCAGCTTTGTCGGTTCGACCGAGGTCGGGCTGCACATCTACTCGACGGCCGCTGCCAACGGTAAGCGTGTCCAAGCACTCACCGAGGCCAAGAATCACGCTCTCGTCATGCGGGACGCCCCGATTCGTGCCACCGCCCAGCGCATCATCAACTCGGCGTTTGGTTGTGCCGGCGAGCGTTGTATGGCTCTTCCGGCCCTTGCGGTTGAGGAGGAGATCGCCGACGAGCTTGTGGCGACGATCACCGAGTTGGTCCAAGAACGGAAGGTCGGCCCTGCTTTCGAACAGGACACCGATATGGGTCCGCTGGTCAACGAAGGCCACAAGGAGTTCGTCGTCAATTGGATCGACAAGTCGGTCGCCGAGGGCGCCGAACTCGTGCTCGACGGCAGAG